>NZ_LECT01000002.1 GCF_001027925.1 Rhodopirellula islandica
TTCGCATCAATCAATCACACCACGTTCCCATGGATCGGCCGTCAAAGATTCCAACCCACCCTTCGGAAAGACGGCAATGTTTGCATCGGGGCGACTGGGCCGAATCGTCGCCCACTAACGGTCACGCAATGACCACCTTCCAGATCAGCGGGCCATTTTAAACGCGGAGAGGCGGAGGAGCGGAGATTCGCGGAGAGAGGTCACCGATCAACCTGGTTTGGGTCCGCAGTAACGTTTGACGACGCTGGCCGTCAATCATTTTGGCTTTGCAAAAATTGATGAACATGCCAACGTCCAATTTCATCAAACCCAAATGAGACCAAGCCGGCGATGAACTTCGATCGCTGCACCAATGACCACATCAGTCAAATTCATTTGATTCCATCTCAATCACCACCAGCTCAGCACCCTCTTCCCCCCAATCTCCGCGATACTCCGCTCCTCCGCCTCTCCGCGTTTCAATCTTCTCATCAATCAATCACACCACGTTCCCATGGATCGGACGTCAAAGATCCCAACCCACCCTTCGGAAAGACGGCAATGTTTGCATCGGGGCGACTGGGCCGAATCGTCACCCACTAACGATCACCCAATGACCACCTTCCAAATCAGCGGGCCATTTTAAACGCGGAGAAACGGAGGAGCGGAGCTTCGCGGAGAGAGGTCACCGATCAACCTGGTTTGGATCCGCCGTAACGGTTGACGACGCTGGCCGTCAATCATTTTGGCTTTGCGAAAATTGATGAACATGCCAACGTCCAATTTCATCAAACCCAAATGAGACCAAGCCGGCGAGGAACTTCGATCGCTGCACCAACAATCACGACCGCTACTTCTTTCGGTTCTATCTCAATCTCCAACAGGTTAAAAACACCCTCGTTCCATCCTCCGCGATGCTCCGCTCCTCCGCCTCTCCGCGTTTCAATCTTCTCATCGATCAACCCCGCCCCGTTGCAATTGATCGGCAATCAAAGCTTCCAACCCACCCTTCGGAAAAAACTCGAATCCCATCGTCATTCAAACACTTGCACCAGTGAGACGGGTCAAGACTTTCAGCACCGCCTCGACACTCGACAAGTTGGCAGTTTCGGTTTGGGTGTGATAGGACGACGTCGGCAACTGCAACGTTGTTCCGGAGACATCCCCGCTGGTCGCGTCGATCAACCGTCCGAGCTCGGTTCGGCCGATCGAGATTTGCTTTTCACGCGTCTTGTTCAGCTCGCTCACGTATTCGTCTTTGAAGCGATGTGTCACCTTCAGTTGATCACAGACCCGCTTGAGTTCCCCCGTGACGGCTGGCTCAAACTCCGCCACCGAATCACGATTCCGAAGCACCACTTCTTGTGCGTTCAAGTCTTCTTGGGTTGGAAACGGACTGGTGTCCAACACGACCAAACGTTGCGTCTTCAAATCAAATCGCTGGAACCACTCCGCAACGTATCGATAGCTCCGCCCGCATTCTTCGCCGGCCGTGAAGAACGCTGTGCCGCGAAAACCGCGGCGGATCATCTCAATCAAAATCGCGACGGACACGACGTTGTCGAGCTGGGCTGAGATTTGACCATCTTCTTCCCGCAATCGATCGACGAATGAAATGGGCGTCCCAGGTTGCAAAAAGTCCAGCCCATCGATGTCGAAGATCAAATTCTTGCGACGCGGGCAAATGAAGGATTCCGTGATCGTGCCTTGTCCGAGATAAGATCCCGCGTAGGGCGTGTGAGCTTGCACGCGTTGGCCGCGAAAACGGCCGGCGATCAGTTCCATGAACTGCTCCGAAATCGAATCCCCATTCAGTTCCCCACGGTTCCCGGCAATGAAGGCTGCGTACTGAAACTCACGGGGACCGGTGCAAAGCAACCCGTGTCGATCCACGTGCGCCGAGAGGTAATTGCTCTCTGGATCACTGCCTTGAGCGACCAGCAGCCCGTGATAACGGGTGATCGTGACCGGAAACTCTTCCAACTCGCGTCGCAGCACGCGAAAGAAGGCGTCTTCCACGCCGACGACCGAGGGTTCGCGAATGAGTGCCCGAAGCAGATGCAGGAAACCTTGAAGCGAGTCGTGGGAGCGTTTCATGAGCGGACTGACGGAAGCGGGTGCAGACTCCCGATCGAGAGCCCACAACACCTGGTGGAACGAGTGTTTGGACAATGCGTATATGCCGTTCCAGCCAACCGCACAATGGCACCTTCGAAAGAAAGCTGGCTGCCGGTTTCAACGCGTCTCCCACCAATCCGCGTAGGGTGTATTCCTCACCAGTTGACGGTTGTGATCGGTGTCGTCGTCCCACCAAGTCGGCCCGCGTTCCCCGAGCTGGATCTTCGCCTCGTTGACCGCATCGCGAGCCATCTGCATCGCGTCTTTATCACCCGATGCTTTCGCAGACTTCACGTCCCGTCTCGCTTTCATCAATTCGCGAACGAATTGCTGACGCTCCGTCTCGCTCAAGTTCGGATTGGTGCACCGCCACAATCGTTGCTGGTGAACAAAGTATCGACCTTCAGGTGTCATCGGGTACTTCACAGCCAGCCCCTCACGCACTCGCAACCGCGACGGCTCCGCACTGATCACAAAGACAATCCGCGTTCGTCGTTTCGCTGACGCCAAAATGCTCACGGAGCAATTCCCACCGGCACTTCGACGACTCAGCAAACTCGACCATCTCACGCAGTGCCACCTGACGATCCTCGGATCTCACTCGAGTTGCTTCCTCCAACCGGTCCGCAACACGGTGCTCGAGCTCTTCCACGATCAAACGCCATCGACCTCGCCCAGCGGGAGCGACAATGCCGCGAGACGACAACAATTGAAAACAGTTCTTCAGCGTGACCCGGCCGAGCGGACTGATCGGGGCCAGCTTCGACAACGCCACCTCACCGTTTTCACCAAGCTCATGGACGCCGCGAACCAATGTGTGATGCGCCGTCATGATCTTGCTTGCCTCGATCATCCCGCCAGCAAACATTTTCCGCAGGTCCACATCGGACGGATCATACAGCAGCGTGCAACGCGATCGCTTGCCGTCTCGCCCAGCTCGCCCCATCTCCTGGTAGTACGACTCCAACGAACCCGGCAACTCAGCATGGATGACTTGGCGGAGGTCCTGTTTGTCGATGCCCAACCCAAACGCATTGGTGGCAAACATCACTCTCGGGCATCCATTCATGAACTCTTCTTGGGCATCGGCTCGATCGGCCTTTCGCATTTTGCCGTGGTAGCACAATCCACCGAAGGATTTCGCCAGCTGGTCAGCCGTCTTGGTCGTTCCGCAATAAACAATCGCTGGCTCGGTGCGTTCCAGCATGCCTTCGATCTCGAGAGCACGATGCAACTGCTTCAGCTTGTCCTCCGCCGAGTAGCAACGAACGACTTCGATCCGCAAGTTGGGCCGATCGATTCCGGTTCGAACAATGGTTGGGTCGTTCAAACGCAGCGAGCATCGCACCTCATCCAGCGTTCGTTCGGATGCGGTTGCGGTGAGTGCGGCCAGCGGCGGATTCCCCAATCGCTCGCGGATGGATGGCAAACACAAGTAGTCCGGACGGAAGTCGTGCCCCCATTGGCTGACACAATGAGCCTCATCGACCACCATCAACCCGACTCCCACACCGGCGAGCAATTCGCAGATGTCGGTTTTCTGCAATCGTTCCGGTGTCGTGAGAACGAACTTGACCTCTCCCGCTGAGATCTTCGAACGAGCGGACTGGATTTGTTTCGCCGTCCGGGTGCTGTTGAGCACGACCGTTGGCTGACCAGCCTCCTTCAGATGTTCCGCCTGATCTTTGGCGAGCGAAATCAGCGGGCTGACCACCAACGTCACTCCTTCGCGAAGAATGCCAGGCAGTTGGTAACACAGGCTTTTGCCGGCCCCGGTTGGCATCAACACAATCGTGTCTTTGCCAGCCACAATCGATTCGCAGGCCTCGCGTTGACCATGACGAAAGGATTGAAACCCGAAGCAACGATCGAGTTGAGCGAGGAGATTCATCGTAGAACAGTCATGCAGTTGGCGGCGATTCAAACGCCGACGAGCGGCACGTGGTGGGCCAACTTCGCAAAGCCCGTGCCAACTCCCCGGCAGCCGACGGTTCCTTTTCTTAGATGAACCATGTCGCCACCTGTTCCTCCCGCGAAGCAACGCGTGAACAATAAGTGACGTAGCGGAAGGGCGCGAGCCCTCCGGTTCCTCACCGGGCGGCTTGCGCCACACCGCTAACATCGTCACTCATTGTTCACGCGTTGCTAACCTGTCTGCAGAGCGTTGACGGTCGCGAAAAAGCTGCGGCGAAAAAAATCGTACGACACAGCGCACCACCTGCTGCCTCCTGAAACCGGTTCACCCATGACGGAATCCTCCTCCCGCGACCAACGCATCTTAATTTGCGGAGCCACCGGCTATGTCGGAGGACGCCTGGCCAGACGTTTGCTGGAAGAGGGCTACCAGGTGACTTGCCTCGTCCGAAGCCCCGAAAAACTGACCAAGTTTTCTTGGGGACAGCACGAGCGTCTCACCGTCGTCCAAGGCGAACTGGAAGACACCGAGGCCACCGGGCGAGCTCTCGAGAACATCGATGTGGCATACTACCTCGTGCATTCGATGCAGTCCGCCAAAGGTGAATACGCTCAACGAGACCGCGAACTAGCGACCGGTTTCCGAGACACCGCCCAGGAATCTTCGTGTCGACGAATCATCTACCTCGGTGGGCTGGGCGAGTTGGGTGCGGACCTTTCCGAACACCTCGACAGTCGACACGAAGTCGGAGAAATCCTGCAATCCGGCCGGGTGCCCACCACCGTCTTCCGAGCCGCGATGATCATCGGTTCCGGCTCTGCATCCTTTGAAACGCTGCGTTACTTGGTGGAGCGATTGCCGATCATGGTCACTCCCAAGTGGGTCAAAACCGAAACCCAGCCCGTCGCGATTCGTGATGTCCTTCGCTACCTCGCCGCTTGTTTGGATGTGGAAGAAACGGCTGGCAAAACCTTGGACATTGGCGGCCCCGATGTCATGTCGTATCGCAATGTCATGCAGGTGATGGCGGAGAAACTGAAACTGCGCCGCCGGATCATCTTGCCGGTTCCCGTTTTGACTCCGTACCTCAGCAGCCTCTGGATCGGTTTGGTGACGCCGGTCAGCAGCAGCATCGCCCGACCGCTTTCCGAGGGTCTGAAGAACCGCACCGTTTGCCGGAACGACGATGCGGTGCGATTGATGCCGGGTGAATGCCTGGGAATTGAAGCGGCCATTGAGGCAGCGTTGGGCAAAACTCAGCAAGGCGATATCGAAACACGTTGGTCCACCGCAGGTAAAATCCCGGGCGACCCAGACTGGTCCGGAGGAACAACGTTGACCGACCGCCGCGAAATCTCGGTCCAAGGTTCCGTCGAGCAAACCTTTGCCGAGATTCGATCGATCGGCGGAGCCAATGGTTACTGGGGGGCGGGTTTCCTCTGGCGAATTCGCGGCTGGATGGATCAAGCGATCGGCGGGCCCGGACTCCGACGTGGCCGCCGCCACCCTCGTGATTTGCATTACGGGGAAGCCGTTGACTTCTGGCGAGTCACCAAACTGGTTCCCAACGAACGCCTGACCTTGCGAGCCGAGATGAAGCTGCCCGGCGAAGCAGAACTGGACTTCCAATTGGAACCGTCCTCCGCAGAAACAACGCAGGTGGTCATGACGGCCAGATTCCGCCCCAAGGGCTTGCTGGGCCTGGCCTATTGGTACGCGGTGTTGCCGCTGCACGGCCTCGTCTTCCCGGTCATGCTTCGCGGGATCGCGAAGAGCGTTCAGCGGTAGGCTCCCGTGTTGAACGAGCTCGCTTCGATCGAACGAGTGGTCTGTCAAAGCGAAAAGTCAGGGTTGGTCGTAGTGGACGAGGCCACGAGTCCTTGGATTTGACACCAGTTCAGGACTCGTGGCCTCGTCCACTCCCCTAAAAACAAGTCCTGACAGACCACTAGCCAGCCATCTATGGTTCATTGGTAGACGATTCGCTTTCCGATCTGTCGCCATCAACCAGCGCAGACAAAAGGCAATCCGATGTCCCGTCGAAAAATCATGACTGTCGCAACGATCGCCGTTCTGGTCACCGGCGGAGTGTTCCTGCTGAGCCGAACCACGCGAGCGGGATACGAATCGGCGGAATACAAAGTCATCGAGTCCGACGGCGAGTTTGAAATTCGCGAGTATCCCGATCTGATGCTGGTCGCAACGAAGACCAAGATCGATGCGGAAGGCCGAGACGGCAGCTTCATGAAGCTCTTTCGCTACATCTCGGGAGCCAACGAAGCCGAGCAAAAGATTTCCATGACGACTCCAGTCTTCATGGAAAACGACCAAGCCGATTCCGAAGTCCAGATGGGATTTGTGATGCCGAAGGAAGTCGCGGTCGAAGGCGTTCCCTCACCAACCGGCCCCGACGTCGATGTCCGCAAACGAGCCGGCGGGCGTTTCGCAGTGATCCGATTCCCCGGCAAGTTGGACAAAAAGCTCGCCAAGGAATCTGAAGCCAAACTACGAGCCTGGATGGAAACCAAGGGCCTGACCGCAGCCGTCAACGAAGAAGATGAGTCGAACAAAACCAGCGGAGTCGAAGCCGCCTCCTACGATCCGCCCTTCACTCCCGCGGCTCTGCGTCGCAACGAAGTCCTGATTCGGCTGAAATAGAGCCAACCGGAACGGCCGTGATTGTCGGGCTCGTTGGCTAATAGCGGAACTCCAACATGCCACCGACACCACCACTTTCGCTCATGTAGGGAAGGATTTGCGTGTTGCGATCCGACAACTCCGTCCGGTCAATCGCGGCTGCGGCGGCGTAGGCCATCCACCATCCCAGTGCAACTTGAGACGGATAGTGAGCGTCGTCATTGACACGCGAAAGCGGCCCAAGAAACGAACCCGCATAGAAGCTGGCTTTGAGCAGAGGACGGTCCGTCATCTTGGCCGCGTTGATGAACGGCAAAGCGGACATAAACGCATGCCCGCTCACGCCATTGTTGTCTTGAAATGGGAGCCAACGCGATCCGCGATCAAGTTCGCCGGGGCGTGAACCACCCGTCAACCGTTGAGCCAAGATCAACGGCGGTGCACCAACCAAGAACGAACGCATCGATCGTTCACCCCAACGCCCTGTTGTGACCAACATCGGCGAGTCCTCGAAGTACTCTCCCGCTGCCCAAGCGGTCGCGAAAACCGGAAGCGAATACAGACCGTTGCCGAGCTCTTTGTCTGCGTGCAAGAATTCGGACCAATCATCACTGGTCGCACCTCTGACGCTGGTTTGAAAGTGCCTGTGCAATTGATCGTCCAATTGCGTGTTGGCAACCGCTGCACCAAGGAAGAATCCTCCCGTCAAGAATCGGAATGTCTCGAGGTCGTAGTAGTTTTGGTGATCCAGTTGGATTCGCTGCCACAGCGAGGAACGATCCCACTCGACGGAACGGACGACCTCCGGCGCTGGCGGGAAAACCGTCTCCGTTGAAAACGATGTGTCCAACCAATTCGCCGGATGCGAAACCAAGCGTGTCGGTGGAAGGTCACTCGCGAACAACGGGTCTTCCGCATGACTCGGCCCTGAGCCAAGCACGGTGAAGACCAGGCAAATGCTCGTCAGCAATCGTCGTTGCGACAAGAGGGAAACGAGGGAAAGCTTCACGTGAATATCCGCTTGGAGGAATCGGTTGCCAGCTCCCTACTTACTAACCGTTTAGTTTTTACAGCAACCCGATCCGACTCGCAAAACCGGGATTGCCAAAAAACTAATTCCTTCGTATCTTGTTTTGCATCACCCCACACGGACGTGGTCACTCAACATGCAAAACACCCACTCGATCACTCACCGCCCAACGCCACTTCCACAAAGTGGCTTCACGATCCTTGAGCTGATGATCGTTGTTTCGATCCTGGGTGCATTGGCGGCAATCTTGTTGCCAGCGATGGGGTCCGCACGCGAGGCCGCGCGGCGAGTGCAGTGCACGAATCATTTGCGTGAAATCGGTCTCGCGCTTCACGGCCATCACGCTGCCCAAAAGCAGCTTCCCGTTGGTTGGACGTTTGACCCCAGCACCACGTCTGCGTTTGGTTGGGTCGTGCCACTGCTGCCCTTCATCGACGAAGATGCACTCGCCGTTCAGATCGATATGAAACGGGCGTTGGATGACTCTCGACACGAACTCGCCCGATCCACGTCGCTGCCCTGGATGCTTTGTCCGTCCGACATCACCGAACCCTCCTTCACACTCTTCGAGGGCCATGAAGTCGACTCCATCGAGAGCGACTCGGCCTCGCTGAACAGCGAAGAATCGATTCCTTTGATGCAGTTGCCAACCGCCAATTTCGTGGGCATCTTTGGCACCATCGAAGCGGATGACTCCACCCCAGCACCGGTTGGTGATGGCGCATTTCTTGAGAACCGGGCAACGCGATTTCGCGACTTCCTTCGAGGGACATCCCACACAATCATCGTGGGCGAACGCACGATGGCGCAGGTCCCATCCACTTGGATTGGTGTCAGCCTGGCTGGCGAAGATGCTGCGGCCCGCGTGGTTGGTTCGGCCTTGGAAGGCATCAACAATCCACTGGCAGACGAATGCGATCTTTCCAGTCGTCACCCTGGCGGAGCAAACTTTTTGTGGGGCGACGGCCATGTCACGTTTGTGACCGAGAACGTCGACCTACGCGAATATCACCGCTGGGCCAAACTTCGCGAGTAGCAATTCATTTCGGTTTGCAAGCGAACGTCTTGCCACTTCCAACTCAAAACTTCACGTCACTCTTCCGCGTTCCTCACTGAAATACCCACTGATGCCACGATCGAAAAAGCGAGTTGAGCTGACCAAATGCGAAGCTGAAGTGATGGATGTAGTCTGGGACAAAGGCAGCGTCACCGTCAACGATGTCGTCGACACCATCGATCGCGAACTCGCCTACACAACGGTGCTGACCACGATGAAGATCTTGGAAGACAAAAAGATCGTCCGCCGTGGGAAGAAGATCGGCCGCGCGTTCACCTACACACCCAAAGTCTCGCGAGAGCAAGTCCAGGAAGGCATGGTGAAATCGCTCGCCGACCAGTTGTTTGGTGGATCCATTCGCTCTCTCGTATTGAATCTACTTGAATCCGATGCGGTATCGCCGGATGACATTGAAGCGGTCAAGAAAGCCGCCTCCAAACTCGGGGACTCGTGATGGATCTTCGATTTGCATTGGAAGTCGGAAGCACGTTGTGCTTGCAAATCTCGATTGTCATTGCGATGACTGCCGCGTTGCAGCGCTGGGTCGTGGACGCACGCTGGGGATGTCGACTCTGGACAACTTGCTTTCTTTGCATCATCGGATTGGTTGCCGCGGCACTGTTGCTTCCCCACCGTCGATTGTTTCACTTCCCCGTCACGCTATCGCGTGAATCGATGCTTGAAATTGTGGTCTGGCAAACCCGAATCGCGATCGCATTGTTGAGTGTGTGGACGGTTGGAGCGGTCTGGTCCATCGTGCAGCGGTGCTGGCTATGCATCGGCTTGCTACAGTTTCTAAGACATGAATGCGATCCAATCGATGCCGCAGAACTACTCCAGGCAACCGATATCTCGTCAAACGAGTGCCAACCGCTTTCGATCTGTGTCTCCGACAAAATCCAAGGCCCGTTCTGCTGGCAGTTGCACCGCCCCGTGGTCGTGCTGCCGTCGTTCATGATCAACGATCATCATGCTGGAGACGCGACCCTACGGCACGTTTTGCTTCACGAACTCGAGCACTTGCGTACCCAGCACCCGATGCAGCACTTCCTGCAAGGCATTTGCTCGACGCTCTTTTGGTTCCACCCAATGGTTCGGTCCGCGGCACACAAGGCTGAATTGACACGCGAATTCTTGTGCGACGAAGTTGCAGCCACCACGATCGGAAAGTTCAGCGCCTACCTGAGGACCCTGGCCAAAGTTGCCGAGCAATGCCGTCGCCAGCCCTGCAATGGTGCTCCCAAGGGAACGCTTGCCTTTGGAAACGATGACAGCACTTTGATTCGCCGCAGCAAACGTTTGGTGATGCTGGCGGAGAACAAACCGGCTCGAGCTCATTGGCGGGCGATCATGGCACTCACCACCATCTTGCTCTGCGCAACGCTCGTGCAACAAGTCTGGTTGCCGACCAATGTGATGGCTTCGCAGCGAAGCGACTGGTCCCCGTGGCCAAGCTGGACAGCAAAAGCACTGCATCAATTCAACTTGCAGGTCCGAGACTTCGAGTCCTTTGAAGATCGCGTGCAAATGCACGAATTGTTGACGGAAGAAGACTGAACGAAAGCTGAAACGTCGCGGAAGGACTCCCAGGGTTCTCCTCTCTCTATCCAGCACGCCGACTCAGACGACAGCTCAGATGCTTCCCAAACTCAACTACTAAGCCTTTACGATTTCCACTTGCGGTCCTCGCAATCCAACCAGGACAATCTCCTCGCCTCAACTACTAACCCTTCAGTACAAAGGAGTGCACGGATGCACGAGATCGAAACCACACAAACGCCATTCGCTGACACCGCCAGGATGGGCGCGAAAGCGCCCCCGACGCCGTCGATCACATTGATTTTGCCTGCCTACAATGAAGCGGAAGTGATCGCCGACGCAATCACGGAAGCCGATTCGGCTTTGTCTTCGATCACCAGCCAATACGAAATCATCGTTATCGATGACGGCAGTCATGACGCGACCGCTGAAACGGTTCGGGAGTTCGCAAAGTTCCTTCCCTCATTGCGACTGGTCCAGCACCCACGCAATCAAGGTTACGGTGCGGCCATTCGAACCGGTTTCTCCGAAGCAAAGTGTGACCTGGTTGTCTTCACCGATGCGGATTGTCAATTCGATCTGACCGAACTGGATCGGTTCGTTTTGCTATCGGAACGCTACGACATTGTTTGTGGCTATCGCATCGACCGGAAAGATTCGTCGCTGCGATGTCTCTACTCAAGAGTCTACAACCTGCTGGTTCGAGCGATGTTGAACACCGGGGTGCGCGACGTCGATTGCGCACTCAAAATGTTTCATCGCGACGTCGCCAAGAAGTTGCGTCTCACCGGAGACGGGTTCCTTGTCAATTCGGAGATGCTGACCCAAGCAAAACGTTTCGGTCACAGCGTTGTTGAAGTCGGTGTCTCGCACCGGCCACGCATGCTCGGTGAAAGCACGGTCTCGATCAAGCACATTCCAACGGTACTCGCGTCTTTGGTGCGTTACTGGTGGAACGAAGTCCAGTTCCCGGTCCCGGAGCACGTCGATTGCCAAGAGCCGAAAGCGACATCAGCCAGTTGCTTTGGTCTGAACCCAAAGTGGTTGCAAATTGGACTGTTGTTCCTTGCAGCCATGTTCATGTTCGCCAACCTGGGGTACCCGCTGATTGACCGCGACGAAACCAGGTACGCTGAAATCCCAAGAGAAATGATCGCGACCGGCAACTGGGTTTTGCCCCAACTCAATTTCGAGACCTATTACGACAAGCCGCCGCTTCTGTACTGGCTGTGTGCAATCAGTTTCAAGTTGTTCGGAATCAGCGAGGTTTCCGCCCGTTTGGTTCCCGCCTTTGCCGCGATCTGCACGTTGGCATCCACCATGTTCTTTGGCTCACGACTCTTCGGGCGAACTGTCGGACTGCACGCGGGCGTCGTCCTCTTGCTCTCGGTCGGGTTTGCTTTCACGAGTCGCTACCTGTTGCTCGACGGCGTATTGGCATTGTTTGTCTCGCTGTCACTTTTCGCCGCGTTGGAGGCGATTCGAAATCCCACTTCGACCGGTGCTGCGGGAACTTTGCAACTCAGGTGGTGGATCCTATCGGGCGTTTGCATTGGCTTGGCGTTTCTGACCAAAGGACCGATCGCGATCGTGCTTTGGCTTCCCCCGGTGCTGGCAATGACTTGGGTTTCCGAAGCTCATGCTCGCCCTGCTTGGTGGCACTACGGAGTTCTCGGTGGCGTGGCATCGATGATCGCCGCCCCATGGTTTCTGCTCGTGCACCTGGAAGACACAACTTTTTTGAACGAGTTCTTTTACAGACATAACATCGCCCGGTTCGCTGGCGAGTTCCATCCCAAGCCCATCTGGTATTTCCTACCTGTCCTGCTGATCGCCGGTCACCCGTGGTCGTTCCTGACGATCCCCTACGCAAAATTTTTGATGGCGCGTGACGAACGGTCTCGCCGCCAACGACCTCCAGCCATCGGGTACCTGTTGCTGTGGAGTGGTTGGTGCTTCGCGTTCTTTTCCATGTCGAGCTGCAAACTCCCCACCTATCTTTTGCCAGCTGCTCCGGCACTGGCATTGATGGTCGGGCACTACCTGCACACCGTTCTTGGCGATGCAAGCCATCCGCAAAAGCACTTCTTTGCTCGATTCTGGTCCGCACGTTCGGCAACCGCGTCCACATGCTTTGCTGGCGTCGCATTCGTGGTGTATGCGATGATCTACACGGACGACGCCACCGCCGTGCTGTTCGCTTGGGCCATGCTGTGGGCGGCTCTGCTGATTTCATCATTGGTGCTGATGGCGGATCGACATCAAGCCCGAATCGCTTGGGGAACGTCCGCCGTGTTCGCCTTCCTGTTTGCGGTCATGGTCATGCACCAAATGGTGCCTGCCTACAGCCGATCCCAGACCCTCTTTGGAGAATCCTCGCCATTGGCGAACCAACTTGGTGTCGACGAATCCACACCGATCGCCACCATTGAGCACGAGTTTTCAGAAGTGCCCTTCTATCTCAACCGAGCGAACATCGCTCACTTCGCCCACCTGAGCGATCAAGGCATCAAACGGTTCCTGGTTCGAAACTCGAACTGCATTTTGATTGTTGATTCGCACATCGCCATCGAATCTCTGCGAGATCAACTGCCCGCCAAAATCAAAATCGCTCCGCTCCTTCAACGTGGGCCAGCAGCACTCTACCGCGTTAGCGCCGTCCCGATTGTGGACCAAGTTGCTCAACGAGCAACGCTGGCAAGATGAGGCGTCTTCTGACGAAACTCAAACGCTGGATCCGACTCCGCCCCATTCAACCATGCGTGTTCGGCCCTGGCGATCGATCGGACGTCGCATTGGTGATTTCCATGGCGGAGCAACTGGAAGCACAGCAACGATAATGATCGGGCATCACCATGTGAGCCATTTGGGCGTTCGCCTGGACTGCGAAAGGTTTGGCGTTGTGACGCACTGTGGTTGCGCAAGATTTCATCCCGGGAGGGATTCCAGATGGTAGCCGTCGGTAAGCGATCGCGCCACCGACGGACATGCCCCCACGCCACCACTCTCCATCCCGCCGTGGCCGATGGCCACGGCGGGATGGAGAGTGTTTTTTGGGACGCTCGTTTTCCGGGGGTACGCTGCGACGCAGCAACCCCCGGCTACCATCTGACATCCCTCCCGGGATGAAGCAACCACGCTTGCCAAGACATTTCAGATACCGAAAGACTCCTGCCGACCTGTTGAGGGTGAAGCAGGTACGCAGGAATGATTGGGTTTCCCCGTGTGAGCCGTTTGGGCGTTAGCCCCGGTTGGACGTGGATGCAACCACGCTTGCCAAGTCATTTCAAATGCCGAAAGACTCCTGTCGACCTGTTGAGGGTGAAGCAGGTACGCAGGAATGATTGGGTTTCACCTTGTGAGCCGTTTGGGCGTTAGCCCCGGTTTTGCGTGGGAACCGTGGCTAACGCCAAACGGCTCACATACCCGATGACACCTGCGTACCTGCTTAAAATAAGCCGGCCTTCACCGACATCGGCCTTTCGTTCCATCCACCAACGAGCCAGCACCTTGCTAGACGACTTCGATCTTTTCGGCGATGTGAGCGGATCCGACAGTTCCATTGGCTGTGGAGGGCTGATATTCACATTCGCCCTCGCTGCTCTCCTGTTCATCATCGTTTCGGTTTGGATGTCGTGAGAGCATTTCCTTCTTGCGGAGTCGCATCAGCCCAGGCGGATTCCGATTCCCCCAGATCCGCGTCGGTCAAACACACCTCCGCGTCCAAACCCACGTGATCTCGCCCGCCCCGGTGTCGGCCACCGGAGCAGTGAAGCGGACCGTCGAAAGCCGACTCGTTCCACCTGACTGACGGAAAATCGAACACAAGGCCTGACCCTTGCGAGGCCTTCCTCACCATCGCAAGCGATTTCCAGAAGCCACCAGCAGCAGCCTGCGAGTGTTGCCCATCACTTCCAACGATTACCGTGCCCGCAAGACAATGGAAGTGATGAGTGGCAAGCCATCCAATGACCTTTGGCTGATGATGAACGATTCGAAATTGAATCCATTGACCTTTTCACCGGTGATGTCGCACTCGATCACGCAGGCGTCACCGGCCCGTTACTGCACATTCCCGCCGACACGGTGGAAGCTCTGTAGCAACCTACCCACTGTTAGCTTCGCGAGCGTTGGCGGTCACGGAGGCGGTCACGGAGGCGGATTCGGTTCCGCACGAGATTGAACAGTCGCGGCTCGTCGGCTTCCAGAGTGACCGTGACGGCAAAGTTCTGCATTATGAACGATTCGGGTGCCCAGCGTCTATCGCAGCGAACGATCAGGTAGTAGCTGTCACCGTATTCGGCTTTCGATTTCATGAACTCCCAAGACGATCGTTGCAGCGTGCTCGACGCGAGTACTTTGGAGCTCGGCTGTAAGTTGCATTTGGCAGAACCTTGAAACGCGCCCTGTGGCTTCTCGCCGGTTCTTCCATAGTACGCTCGCTCCTGTTCTTCTAAGGCACGATAGGCGTTCTCTATTTCATCGACCGACTTGCCTCGAATGAGTGCGTATTGCATCCGCACGCCAAGGTACTCTGCCCTTCGACGGCGAACGGGTGGATCGAACGCTAAAGATACGGTGATTCGTTTTTTGCCGTTCGCATCTCTGAATTCGTCAAAAATCGGTACCTCGAAGATGGCGAAGGTGTCGATTGGGATTGCACCTTGGTAGTACATCGTGGGGCGACGATCGCCAGATTGAAGTGCAAAGTCGTCGTCGATCTTCCCGTAGCCACAGACTTTCCGTATGCCTTCTTTGCCATGTCTGGGTGCGATCAGGTCTTGAGCTGGCATTGGCACGGTCGCAGAGGCCGCGAGAATCGAACGAACCAAATTTGCTTGTGGCTCCTCGCCAAGTTCGTCACGCAATTTGTGCCAAACGGCTGCCGCAGTTCTGGCCACGAGCGGTGCGGCCATGCTGGTGCCGTTATCAAATGCAAAAAGCTGTTTGGTTGGTTCGTTGCTCAACGACATGACTGACATGCCACGTTCAACATCGACTTGCTTGGAGCCAGCGAAGCCACGAAAGCTCAGGTTGCCAGCTGAGGCGACAAATTCAGGCTTGATGGCGTCGTTGATTCCTAGACCGATGCGAGTAAGAGGTGCGGGTTGGTGGGGACGCGCGATGCCCAGATTGATGTCGTTTTTTCCCGCTCCCCGAAGAACCTCGGGTGCATCGTGCTCGGCGATGCCGCCCACGGTGATTGGGATAGCTGCCGTTGCGGGTTCGGTCAAGCCACACTCGTCACGAAACAAATATTCGGGATAGGTCGTGAGGATCGCTTCCGCCTCTTCGGGTGAAAAGCCAAAACCAAGGTCGTGATTCCCTGCCGAAATAACCAGCAGCACGTTGAATTCTCGAGCAAGAATGTCGAGACATTCAGCCCAAATACTCTGGCGGTCGCTATTTTGCTTCCAAGCGCTATCACCCCCGAGCGACATGTTGAACACACGGCATCGGTACGGATCTCGGGTGAAGACTTCAATGGCTCGACGCATTTGATGGATGATGAGTTCCTCATCATCGAATCGGTTTTCGTCGTTGAGTACGCGTGCGCTATAGAGGGTAACTGGTGAAGCGAAGGAACCGTCTTCGTAGCAACCAAGAACGCTTCCAAAAACCGCAAGTCCACCCACCATGGTTCCATGTCCGTTTTGATCCGTTGCTGTTTCTGTCGTCGTTAAGATTGACTCAGCGTGGCCGATGTTGTTGGCAATCAGTGGATGATTCGTTGCGATCCCACTATCGACCACGCAGACGCTTGGGCCGTCGACAGGTGGTCGTGGAGTCGCCGGGAAGTCTCTTTCGGTTGCCCGCCTTGCTTGTTGAATATCGAAACTCGGTTGCGTCGGCAGTTCGATCTCGCCAACAATGTCCAGGTCGAGTAGACGACTGAGAGTTGCCCCTTTAACGCTAATCCGCGCGAGGCAGATCAACTGCCCGATAAACGTATCGCAGACACGATCGTTGGGATCGTTACTTGATTGAATCGCAAGCTTAAGTTCCACGGTGGCCGCGCGTGCCAGTTCGACAGACCCGCGATGCCAAAGCTCGACGTCAACTACATAGCATTTATCCGAGTCGATGGCTTCGCCGCTTAATCCAATCGCGTCAGCCAGTCGTTTTGTGATGCGGTCTTCACGATTCCAAAGTCGCATCTGCTCGATTTGGATGTATTCGATAGCGTCAAAACCAGTCGATTTATATGGCTGGCCTGTTTTCGGATTTGTTGCAGGGCCTTGTTCGTAACCGTCAAGGACTTCGCGGAAACTGGTCAGATCCAATTCATCTCGGAAGGCGATAATTGCGTTGTCGGCTTCGATCGAAACCACGGAAATGCCGGCACCTTCGAGCAGTTCCTTCATCTGCAATGGTGGAGCGGATTTCACCAATGGAACGCGAAACACCAGGTGCGGCTGAACTGCCGAGGGTGGTGCGGGGCGGCGATTGAGTTGCCCTTCCATTTCGTCGAGACGTTGACGCACCTCGCTACCGAAGTGCGCTCGACTGCCTCGATCAGGTGGTGGTGCTGGCGGGGCAGGTCGTTTTCTACGATCTGGATTGACCGCCTCCGCCACAAGCTGAAGGTGCGGGTACCGCTGATCGCTTTCTACATGAGGCATGTTATTGAGATCGTCGGGATCGCTTGGCTGTAGTTGTCTCGACTGCTGAATCGCCCATTTGCGTGATGCCGATGCGTTTCTCTTGACGCTCGATTGCAGAGGTTAAAACGGACGGCGTCACCTGACCTCGTTCGTTCATCACCACGTCCTTGATGGCATCCGATGCAAGACGTTCGATATCGGCATGGGACATTCCAACGAGCCGTTTCGAAATTGATTTAATACGCACCGATTTACTAAGCGTCACTTGTCGGAAGTAGCGGCAAAGCAGAGTTTCAATTTCGTCAGGGCTCGGTTTGTCGAACAGAAGTATATCGTCGAACCGACGCCAGAGAGCAGGGTCGATTAGCCCCTGATGATTGGTTGCCGCCAGGGTCAATGTTTCGGAATGAAAGCTATCCAACATTTGCAGAAACGAATTGACGACTCGCTTGAGTTCACCGTGTTCGTCCATCGCGGTGCGTTCTTTTCCAATTGCATCGAATTCGTCAAAGAACAAAAGCACTGGTCGAACTCGAGCGTAATCAAAGACCTTACGCAGATTGGCGGCTGTCTCTCCAAGATACGACGAAACAACAGCGTCGAAACGGACAGTGGCGAGTGGCAAATAGAGTGCGTTGGCAAGTGCGGCAGCGGCTACCGTTTTGCCACAACCAGGAGGTCCGCAAAAGAGCAACTTGCTAGCTGGCTTCATGCCGTGCGAACGCAACAGCTCGGAGCTTCGTCTCTCTCGAATGATCCGGTCCACACCGCGTTGCAACTCGGGCGAAAGGATCAATTCGTCAAGATCCGTAACGGGCTGCGATAGTTCAATCAGATTTGCATTCTTGTCGCTGTCCTTCGGCATATTGCCGTTGTTGGTACTGAGTGTCGCGAAAAACGTTTTTGAAGGGGATTGCCCATTGCCGCGTTCCAGGATCTTCTCCAGTTCATTCGCAAAGACACTGTGATTGAGTCGACGCTCCTCTCTCACCACATCCCACGCAGCATCCCTGAAACCGTTTTCGTCGCCACGAAAGTGGGCGAGAAGAAGTTTCTGAATCGCTTCAGAGCTTTGGCTCATCGTTGGATGGGGAGCGTGGCGTTTCAATTGCATTCTCGGGAGGAATTTCTAGCGTATGTTAGCAGTTTACTGGCATTGGGTCACGATCAGGTTGGCTTGACATTTGCACCAATAATGGACTTCTGTGGATGCCAAAAGTCTCCTTTTTTGCGTCTATCCCGTGAAGCAACGCGATGAGGATGCGCGAGTAATGGCTTCAGCATAACGAGGGTGTTTGACTCGTTTGGTTGTCCCGTCATACGAGTTTCTCGTTTTGGGCGATGATTACTGGCGGGAGCCAGCGGTGGTATTCGCCACAGAGAACGAGAAGTTGCGGGGATGGGAGGGATTTCAATGCGAACCGACGTTGCTTCTTCTCCGTGCCATCGCGATCATCCCCAATGTCGAATGTATGCGGACACGGAGGTTAAAAATGCTAATGAGCATCGATACACGGGCACTGAAGCTGCTTGCCAACTGCGAGAGAGGGCTTCGACGGGGAGAGGCTTTGTGTTCGGTCAGTTAAGTCAAAGGCCCGCTTCATTGCAACGGTGGCCGACTTCGGTGTACCGAGTTTTGGACAGCCACGGCGGAACGATACTCCCAGTCTCGTCTCCTGCTTCCGATTCGCCCACGAGTCTCCATTGAAATCGGGCGGAGAGCGGCGAAGCTTTGTTCGCTGGACTGCGGGCGGATCTGGGCCTGCAGGGGGCGAAAGATTTTTTTCTGCAAATCGGTGTCGGGCAGCGGAGAGAAATGGCGGGGGTCAGGTAGAGGACTTACCCGACCGTCAATCGAGAACAATCATGAACGACACCAAATCGGACCTTCCGCCCGCTGAGACGATGGATCCACCCCCGCAGCCAAAGCCCCTGTTTCATTTCTGGCGTTGCTTCTGGCTGACATTTCTTGTGGTGTCGCTGGGCTATGCTTGGCATTGCTTCTACGTTCCCGCAAACGAGATCGCTTGGGCAAAGGACTACGCCTCCGCGAAGCAGCAAGCAGCCAAGGCTGACAAACCGATTCTTCTCTATTTCACTGCCAACTGGTGTGTTCCCTGCCGGGTCATGAAGCGTCAAGTTTGGGCCGATTCGGAGGTGAAGGAATTGGTCAATGCGGAGTTCGTCCCAGTGGCGATTGACGTGGGCGATCCGGAAAACGCGGAGGTCATGGCGACTTACGCCGTTCAAGGTCCGCCGGTCACCATCGTTTGCGACTCACAAGGGAATGTGTTGGATTGGCGAGCAGGACGAATCAGCCAACCGGTCTTCCTCGAATTGCTTGATTCGTCGCATTCGTAACGCGTGAACAACAAGTGACGATGTTAGCGGTGTGGCGCAAGCCGCCCGGTGAGGAACCGGAGGGCTCGCGTCTTTCCGCCACGTCACTTGTTGTTCACGTGGTCCTTAGCTGAGCGGCGGTTGAAGCAGGTCCCGGCCATCGTTCACGGTTGGCTTTCGCCAAAGTAAGTCGCCAAAACGTTCTCCCACTCAGGGCTCGACGTCTGGCGTAGCAAAATCCGATTGATCGGTTCTCGCAACTCACTGTCACTCGGCAATGCGATCGCATAACTCTGGCGTTCAAACGTGATCGGCAGCACAAAGGCCTCGCCAGGATAGTTCTGATGAGTCTGGTATCTCAGAATGGGAGCGTCGTAGACCACTGCGTCACACTGGCCAGCCACCAAGCGCTGCAGCGCCGTTTCAACATCTGGGTGATTGGCGGAATTGATATGCCGAGCTCGAAGATAGTCCGCTGAAGTCGATCCTTCCACGGTCGCAACCTTCGCCCGAGAAAGATCGGCTGGGCCTTCGATCTGGGAGCGCAGTTCCGTCAATGTCAGCGCGGACGTCACCGCCGCGGTGAATCCAGCGATGATGAACAGCCCTGCAAACATCCAAATCAAACCAATCAAACGCCCCCCCAGGGTACGCGGAACCTTGTCCCCGTAGCCGACCGTGGTCAGAGTCACAGCAGCCCACCACATGCCGGCCGCGATCCCCTTGACCCAACCCTTGTCGAATTGCTCTCGGTTGTGCCTTCGCTCGAACAGGTAAATGCCAACGGCACTGACCAGCATGGCCAGCACCAACCCCGCCAAGATGCGAAAAAAGGTTCTCGACAAGATCGCGTCCAAGATGCCCGACCATCCCGAACCGCGTGGCCGCGATCCAACCGCGATCCCCAATCCCGAGGTATGAAAGGAGTGGGTGAAGTCCATCCGTTTTTCGCGTTCGTAGTTCACCGTGATCGCCGCGACGGCCATGTCCACCTCACCAGATTCGACCGCCTGCAACATCTCCGGCAAAGAAAACCTTCGTAGTTCCACTTCGATCTCGTGGCCTGATTCGATTTCCAACTCAGCCTTGATGTCGCGCAGCAGATCCATGCTGATCCCAACCCACTGGCCGTCCTCATTGAGCATTGCAAACGGTGGCACCTCCCGCGTCGCCACCAATTGATCGGGCACGCTCAGCCGGACTGCGCCGTCATCTTTGTTTTCTCCCAGCGTCCCATCCTGAGCCCAGCAGGAAATCGCCCACAACGAAAGAAGCAGTCCTCCCGTCAAGCTTCGACTTCCAATTGAGTGTTGCATGCTCCATTCTTTCCACTGGGTGACCGAGGACGGCGAGTGACATCATCGAAATTGTACAGGGCCCAAGTCGACGGAGCGTTTGAGATGACAACTCTGCGGCACGCCGCAAAACACTGGTTTGCTACGACTTCAGCAACCGATCGATCATGGCGATCAGTTTTTGACTGTCCAGCGGTTTGGTGGTGTAGTCGGTGCACCCGGCTGCCAAGCACTCGTCGCGATCGCTCTTCATCGCATTCGCGGTCAACGCAATGATCGGCAGCTCACAGCCTCGTCGACGCAGCTCGGCGGCGGCTTCGTAACCATCCATGACCGGCATTTGCATGTCCATCACAATCAGATCAATCTCGGATTTTGGGTGCCCGAAGACTGTGTCGATTGCCTCTTGCCCGTTGGTGGCGGTGGTGACATTCCCACCCGCCTTCTCGATGAAGTGCTGAGCGAGATAGCGGATGTCCCGACGATCATCGACGACCAAGACATTCGCAGAAATCTGGATCTCCTCCTTGACCTTTTCCGCCGAGACATCGATCAACAGATTCGGCACAACCAGCCGTCCAGAAGAAACAGCTTCGATCGTCAGCGTGAATTTGCTGCCTCGTCCATAGGTGCTTTCGACCGCGACGTCCCCACCCAGCGCGTGGGCCAACCGTCGACAGATTGCCAGTCCCAATCCAGTCCCGCCAAAGGAACGCGTCGAAGTGCTGTCCGCCTGCACGAAGGGTTCAAACAGTGACATCTGGTCTTCCGGTTTGATCCCGATGCCCGTGTCAACCACTTGAAAAATCAACCGGCAAGTGCTGGCCGAGGGCCGTTTCGATGAGAATGGATCTTGCGGTTTCCCCACTCCGGCACTGTCGTCGAGGCCTTCATAGCGAACGAGGATTTTGACTTCCCCCGAGTCCGTGAACTTGATTGCGTTGCCGACCAGATTGAGAAGGATCTGTCGGAGCCTCACGGCGTCGGTTTCAATCAAATCGGGGATCGGCCCATCGAACTCGATCTTCAGCGGCAGGTGTTTCTCGGACGCTCGAACATCCATCAAAGATCGCACCTCTGCCAACAAACCGTCTGGTCGCACCCGTTCGGTCTCGAGCTGCATTTTCCCGGAATCAATTTTGGACAAGTCCAAAATGTCGTTGATGATGTTCAGCAGAAAATTGCCGTTGCGACGGATCGTTTCGACCACCTGAATGTTGTCAGGGTCCTTCAAATGATCCTTCAATATGTCAGCGTGCCCCAAAATCGCAGCCATCGGCGTGCGGATTTCATGCGACATGTTCGCGAGGAATTCGCCTCGGGACCGGTTGGCATTCTCGGCCACCACCTTGGCCTGCTTGAGCGACTGCTCAAACGCTTTGCGATCGTCCACGTCAATGACATAGCCGGTGTATCCCACGAACGCACCTTCGGAATCAAAACGCGGCCGACCGACATCAACGGCCCAACGGTAGCTGCCATCGGCCCTTCGCAATCGGAACTCCGAGAAGAAAGGCTTGTGCGCTTTCGCCGCCGTCAAAAATTCTTCCCCGGCACGTTCGTGATCCTCCGGATGGGTCGCATTGGTCCAACCGAGCCCCATGCCTTCCACTCGCGTTTGCCCCGTCGTGTCGTACCAACTCTTTGACAGGAACGTGCACATGTGATTCTCGTCGGTGACCCACAGCATCGCCGGCGAAGCATCCGCGATCTCTCGAAAATAGCGTTCACTTTCGCGGAGCAAGTCCACCGATTGTTGCCGTTGCGTGTTGTTGTAGAAGTGACAAACCACGCCATGACGATTGTCCGGCAAAACTATCCGCTCGATCGACCAATCATAAGCCTCCGTCTCGTTCGTATCGACTCGCTGTTCGACCAACGGGGGCGCAGCGTAGGGCTCGCCGGTGTCGAGGGTGTGCCGGAACAACTTGACCACTTCATCGGCGAATGCCTTCGGCCAGATCACGTTCATCACTTCGGCAAATGGTCTGCCGATCAATGGATCCACATTGATGAACACGCTGCGTGCTCCGGCACTGACGTAGCGCACGCAAAGATCGGCGTCGACAACGTACAATCCCTGCGGGTTCTCGGTGATCAATCGCTGAAACGTTTCGTGCGACTGACGCAATTCCATTTCGGCGGCCTTGCGTTTTGTGATGTCCCACTGCAACCCGGTGTAGCGAAGGGTTTTGCCGGACTTTGACTTGACCGGTTCACCGACGGCCACCAACCATCGCTCGCCATGCTTGGGGTGGCTGATCCGAAACTCACTCCGGAACGGGAGATTCTGCTCGATCGCTGCCGTCCACTGCTGGGCAATTTGCTCACGTTCTGATTCCACGATCGAAGCGAACATCGCCGACTCGCTGGGCTGGACGTCCTTTCCGAATCCATGCAACTGACGGAAGGCGTTGGACCAGTACACATGTGTCTTGCTCCATTCCCAAGCCGCCATCCCGCCCGCTTGAATCGCCATGTCCAATCGGCGGGCTTCGCGACGCAGATTGGTCTGCACTCGATCCTTTTCGAGCAGCAGGTCACGCACCTCAAATTGCCGCATCCGATCACGCAATTTGGCTCGCACGGTGTTGATGAAGACCGCGATCCGGAGCGGTCGATTGATCAACGTGACATGTTCAAGCGAGAGAATCCGCTTCAACAGTTTCGAATCGGGGTCGCCCGCTTGCAGCAGGACCAAGATTGGCACCTCCGACCACTTCGGTTGCTGATCCAGGGAAACCTTCAACTGAGCAATGGCGGCGTCGGTCAGGTGTTCCTGCGCGATCAGAGCAATGCCCGCACCTTCCAAGATGGTCTTGGCGAATGAATCGATCGTTTCACAGCAACAAACCGCGACCTCATTCTCCTTCAGAATCCGGGCGCACAGCTTGGCATCCTGCGGCGTCGGTGCATATGCAACGACGCGTTGGTTGTTGCTGTCTTGTTCCGCGACAGAATCGGCCATTTCGTCTGCGATGACTGCTTTGCGAAGTGACTCCATTAGCTCGAATGACCCTCCCTGTCGATCAAGGAGTCCTTCTCGCCATCGAACTCAGGAACTCCAGTCAGAATCCCGCGGAACATTCTCAGTGGAGGACCAATCTCGACGCCGTGATGGCTGAGTTTGAACTCGCGGATCGTTCGTTCATGTCGCCCGGTACGTTTCTTGATGACCGAAATGGCCTGCCGAATCTCCCCCTGGGCCTCGAAATAGCGAAACAGCACCACCGAATCCGCCAGGTAGCTGGCGTCCACCGGCGTTCCCATTGCTTGCCCCAACATCCCGTGTTGAGCGACGACCACCAATGTCAGGATCCCGCGTTTACCAAGGTACTGAAGCAACTCATGCATTTGGATGATGAGGAATTTCTCGTGCGGCATCGAGTTCAGGTAGCCATTGATGCTGTCAATCGCAACGATTCCAACCCGGCGGCCTTGGTCATCCAGTTGAACAGAGTCCCGAACCAAGCACGCAAATTCGCTGGGTGTGATTTCACCAGGAACCAGATTGACAATTTGAATCAGCCCGTCGTCCACATGCTGTTGCAAAGCGAAACCCAAGCCTTCGGCGCGGACAAACAACGACTGCATGCTTTCCTCAAATTGAAACAGCACGGCTCGCTCGTTCCGTTCCGCCGCCGCCACCGCGAACTGCAACGCCATCGACGATTTGCCAACTCCCGCCGGGCCCAGCAACAGAGCACTCGTGCCGGCGTTCAAACCACCGCCGAGCAACTCATCGAATTCTGCGTTGCCACTATCGATCAAATGCGTGTCAGTGGCCTTGGTCAGTTGATCGCATGTTTCACGCGGAAAGACCTTCAATCCGCCTCGCACAATCCGCAAATCATGTGCGCCACCAAGGAAGCTGCTGCCACGATGTTTCAAGATCCGCAATCGGCGTCGTTCACCGCCGTAGTCCGACAGCAAGTGTTCCAGCCGGATGACTCCGTGGGCGATGCTTTGCAAATGCTGGTCGTCCAGCCCGGAATAGTCGTCCAACAAAAGCACCGTGCACCCGCGGCCTACAAAGAACTGTTTGAGAGCGAGAATTTGTCGGCGATAACGCAGTGAACCTTGCGACAACAAACGCATCTCGGACAGTGAGTCAAAGACGACTCGCGTGGGTTGCAGTTCTTTGACGCGTTCCAAAACCCCATCGACCGTCGTGCTGAGTTCGATCTCGGATGGCTCGAACATTGTGTACTGCAGACGGGAATCCTCGGTCGCCTTGGTATCGATCAACTCGTAGATGTCGATGTTGTCGAGCGACCAGCCATGCGACGCTGCAACGCCCTCCAGCTCTTGTTTGGTTTCCGAGAGTGTCACGTACAGCCCGGTCTCGCCCTTGCGGGCGCCCTCCAACAGAAACTGCAGTGCAAGGGTCGTTTTGCCCGTGCCGGGCATGCCTTCAACAAGGTACAGCCGATCGGCGGTCAGTCCCCCGTGCAAGATGTCATCCAGTGGCGGGTTGCCCGTGCTGATCTTCGTCGGAAGGTTCTGCGTTGTCATGTCGTCCATTGCCTTTGCGTTCGACCGCGTCAGATTTCGGCTGTGTGAATTGGGCGATCGATTCCATCATACGATTCGCGTTGATCGGTCCTGAAGGATCGTCGATGCATTCTGCTTCCAAGCAAGCGAATGTCATTGCGATCGTCGACAACGAGCAAATGGCAACGTACCACATCCAGAATCAAGCTTCATGGTCACTTGAGGTGGGGAACGCGATGAAAAGCGAGTCGCCAGTCAACGCTGTCCGTCGGTGGTTGGCTCCAAGCCATCGGGTTCAAAGCCGATCGTGGGATTGGATGCGGAAAATCGCGTGAAGCTTGTCCGCTGCAATGGGCCCCCGGTATACACGCTGAGCGGCGACCTCGGTAACTCAGTGGATCCCGCCACAGCCCCCGTTTCTTCACAAAGATTTGCTCGCAAGCAACCGTCTCGTTTAGAGATCCATTTCCCGGTCGTGACGACACGTCCGTCTTTGCTGCGGTGAACCGACCTCGCAGCCCAGGCGATGGGTTGGCTCGATTGACAATCCTCCACTGGCGACGACGACCCCTGCAGACCAATCCCATTCATTCTCAAATCAGCGTCCTCACTGATTCGGCTCTGTGGCACGGATCCAGAATGGCCCACGACGAAACCGCGAAAAGTTGACCGCCACCCCCTGCAGAGCTATGCTGATTCGACACCAATCGACTCCGCTCCACGAGCTCAGCAGGTCGGCAGGAGTCTTTCGGCATTTGGACTGTTTCGGTAAGCGTTGTTGCTCCCACGTACAACCGGGGCGAACGCCCAAACGGCTCACATGATGATGCTCGATCATTCCAGCCTCCGTGTCTTAGCGGAGGACGGAAGGCACCTGCGATCCCTGCTGATCAGACCGAGGATCTTTCAATCCATCTGTCGGAAATTCCGAGGCGCGACGATGAACCATGCATCGATTTTAGGACTGCCCCTTGCTGTCTTGCTGGCAACCGCTGGATTGGCGAGTTCTCTACCAGCCGAAACCCAGACCTTTTCAATCTCGCGGGCGACCTACACTTCCACCAAGGCGAGATTCGAATGTGACGTGGAATTGAAGGAGGACGATGACGCAACGCTGTCCCTCACGATTCCCCAGAGCGAACAAGAGGTGGTCGAAGCATCGATCCAGTCAAACGTTCCGATCCTGATCACGACGACTGCAGTCGCGAACTCCGGCTCGAACAAGATCGAAGTGAAGGTCATGGGTCATAGCGGCCGACCAGCCACTGTGACTTACTTGCGTCCTCTTGAACTGTCCGATGCAGTCCGTGTGCGACATGAGATCGACCTCACACCGGGCCAGCCCACTCGCTTGAGTAGCTTTCTAACGATTCAAGACTGGTCAGCGTCCGACGCCTCTTGGTCCAAAGCCGATTTCCTTGTTGATGGTGAAGGACTCTTGTTCGAGTTTCCTGTGACCATGCAACCAAAGCAGCACTTCAGCGCTCCGATTGGAAACTTGCAGGCCTACCAGATTGGCTTGCATGAACTGGGCGATTCCATTGTCGCGATCGATGAGAACTCGGCCTACTCAGTTGGCCACCTCAGCAACCGAGGGAAGCACACGATCCCCGGTGGCACTGTCCAAGTGTTCGCAAAAGACCGTTTGCTTTACACGACCCAAATTGACCGGTCGATCGCCCCGCTTCTCCTCTCCAGCAACGGTGCAATCGAAAAGGGTGGGATGATTCGACTTCAAGCCATCCCCACCAGCCAAGTGGCGGTGGGGTCCGTTTTGGAAACGGAGCGTTGGCATGAAGCGGTCTCGCTGTCAGAGGGTCTCCTGATAGTTCGAACTCATCAGGCCACGGTCGTCACGATCCACAACCGGACGCCCACTCAGATCCAGGCCTACCTTCCCGAGGCCTCGACTCCCGTTCAGATCACCGCGGGCGTGAAACAGGAATTCGCCACGGACACCACGGCCAACACTCCCAACCTCGAGGCGGATCTGGCGGATCTCAATGCTGAGACACTCAAACTTCATGTCGAGCACCTGGGCGATCTCCAAATTCACAGCCAAGACGCTTCGGCTGAAACATTGAGCGCAGCTCGCCAGCAACTCACCCGTATCCAAGCCCACGACTCGAGAATGACAGCCCGAGCCAAATCGAAAGAGGTGATTCAGAAACGACTGGATGAACTGTCCGGCGAATCACCAGACCCGGTTTTGGCTGCCAAACTTTACAGACGGCTGGGAACACTCCAAGAGGAAATTGAGCAGGAGCGTTCGGATCGAGCCGCGAGCGTGCGTAAGTTGTTGGAGGTTTTGTTTCCAACTCATGCTTCACCGGCTCCTCCAGACGCAACGCGTCCCGCTGCCCCACCAAATCGCCCCGACCCGCCGATGGCAACGATCGGAATGGCACCAGGATCGATGGAGAGTCCCGTCGAGGCTGATCCAGAATCGGCGGAGGAACCTTCGGGTGTCACTCCAGTGGATGCTCCCGGCACCACCATTGAGCCTGGCGACTTGCCGGCGCCCGCCGCAAACACATCGAACTGAAATCCTGTGGGAACCAGGTCGCGCCCCGTTGTGCATCGAGCCGCACCAAAGCGTTGCGACCGTTTCAATCCGTGCAGCTTCCCAATTTAGGTCGGGTTGAGCCGGTTTTCTTGAAAATGACGCCCGTCCACGGAGGGTGTCGCCCCCCATCGTGACGATGAAGTCAAAACGATTCTGCCGACAGGACCCTTTTTGCGGGTCCCCTCTGGTTGGCACTTCGGTGAGGAAGATTCAACCGTGATGAATTGGTCAGGGAGGACCTATCTGATGTGGACTGCAAACTCGACGTTTCGAGCGTTCTTGGTCGCGTTGATACTCGGCCAAACCATCCTGTCTCCGCTTGCCACAGCGAAGAATCCATTGGCACGGTTGAAGCGACTGATCACCGAAACCAAATACCACGGGACGGAGCCGCAACTGGGAGAAGACGGCGCGATGGAGTGCCTTGCCGAACACATCGACTGGGTGGAACATCACATCGACACCTACGGTTCGGTCGTTGCCAAACAACCGGACATCTGGGGCGAGGCGAGGTTGACGAAACACCGTGACGAATACGAGCGGATGATGTTTCGAGAAATCGATGCCTTCAATGCAACGATCAACGCTTCGATCTCTCAGACCGACAGTTCGTTCCTGGCCCAAGCGGTTGCGTTGTCAAACGCTGCAGGAGCGACCGTCACCCCAGCTGATGCACCCGCTGGAGGAACGAAGACCGCGGTTGCCAATGCACAGCTGGCAAATGCAAAGAACCTCGAAACTGACTTCACTTCGTTTGGGATCAAAACCGATCCCAAACCGGATACGCCGGGCATCTCACTCGAGCCAACAGTTCTGCTTGATCAGCGGTCGCGTTACCTCAAACATCTGCATGAACTTCGCCGCATCAACGAGGGCGATGACACGAGTGACTCACCGGGCTACTCGCTCAACCTGGTGCGACTGCCCGTGTCGATTCTGCCGGGCAAAATCACTCGCCAAGGATTTGGCGCCGAGATCACCGTGACGGCCCAACCGGTCATCAGCGACGACCTCTTGCCAACCACGTTTCAAAACCTGGTCGTCAACGACGTGGTCGATTTCCTGGGTCTTCCCATGGTTCGCCTGACCGAACGTCTTCAAGACTTCGATTCGAAATTTGAACTCTTACGGGCGTTTGAAGCCAAGGCGAGCCGGGACGCCGCTCAGCAGACGGTATTCGAGCTTGACCAAGTCTTTCACAAGTACAAACCAGCTAGCGATTCCTCCGAGTCAGGATTCACTGCCGAAGCGAGGCCCTATGTTGCGGGATTCCTAGAGAACAACTTGGCAGTCCAGCAGTTGATCCTAGAGATCGATCGCCTTCGAGATGCCCCGGCTCTACCACCCAATGCAGTGGCCGACATTCAACACAACATGGACCAACTCATGGCAACTGGCTCATTCTTCAACGACGACCAGGAAGAAGGGCAAACGCCACATTTCGATGGTTCCTTGGAATCTGGTTCTGGATTGGAGATGACGCCTCAACGAGCGTTGAACTCAAACATTGAAAAATTGATGCAGCAAGGAGAAAATGACGCCGCCAACCTACCAAGCGTCGTTATGGAAGCCTCCAGAAACGCTGATCAGAAAATGAGCCAGCAGCCTCCTGGAGAGGCTGGCACGACCAACCTACCGGAGGCCAGGCGGAAGGAGTTGTTGTCCAGCTTCATCAATTCATTGCAAAGGAAAGAGGTGCACGACGTCAGTCGGTATCTGTGGGCAATGGGCCAATTCGACGACGGGCAATACCTGTATGACTCGGTGCAAAAAGCGTTGGCCGGCCTCGCAGCGAAAGCGGACAACATCCAATCCCCCGCCCCTTCCGGTCGAGCACGGCGTGCAGTCAATCCGCTCAACCCCTCGTCGATCGAACGGGTCATGGGCATCGAAAACATGGTAGTGACCGCCAAATTCTTTGGCGAAGCCTATTACGGCACCTACATTCGCTGGGCGGGCGGAACGAAGACGACGACTGGCCAACCCTGCCAAGAAACCCGGGTCGATTTGCTGGACGCTCGCCGGTTTTTGAACGCGGAAGTTCAAGCGGCCTACGAACTGCTCTGCGATCCCCGCCACTTGCATCTTTACGCGGAACTGGCCTCGCCGAATTCCCAATTGGCCAGCCAAATTCGCAGCGGCCACTTCGACGGTGATGCAGCGGGTGGACTCTCGGTCGAAGGTTATCGCAACTACTTCTTCCAGAAACTGCACGGACACCCATCCCACATCGACCAGTCTGAATTCGCTGGCCATGTGACATCCGACGGGATGCTGATGAGTCCTCCGGTCCAGTTGCAACGGGACATGTCGGACAAGATCGCCTCCGCGAAAACGAGCGTTGAAGCGTTGGCTTGGGCTGTCGTGGTCGAATCCGCTTTGCTCAATGAACGGCTCAATCGCGACGTTCGCAAGTTGGCGAATGCCAAGGAGGTTTACAGCCTGCAGACGGATCAGGAAGAGTGGTTCTTCCTTCCCGACACCGTGATGAAAACTGGCTTGGGACTGGAAGAACTTCAAACGTCGTTTCAATCAGCCAACGAGGTATTCAAAGAATACGTTCGCGTCCGTTGGCCCATCCACGTCTTCGCCGTCGACCCGATCGCCCAAGATCAAAACGTCGCGGATGTTTCCCAGCGTCGGCGCGAGCTTCAATTTGCGATGGCCCTGGGATTCGCCACCGGGCAAATTGGAGCCAACTCGCTGACCCAATTCTCACGCGAGATGGAAACCCAAATTGAAACCGTTTCGCTCAATCGCACGATCGTCGGTTTTGGCCACGGTCGCGACACGTTTGGCTGGCGCTTCTACCCTCGTGTCCAGGCGTTGGAAACACCAGGGACTCTGGGTGCCCTCCGAGAGACGTTCATGGGCGCGTCCCGAGATTACGATTTGAGAAACCGGAAGATCGAACCGGGCCAACGCGAGTGTGTCGCGGTTGTCTTGATGCCGTCGTTTGTTCCCTACGCGGATTTTGACATTCGAACCAATTGGTTCAAACTCACCAACCCAAAGAATTCCGCGTTGACCATGAAGGACAGCCTGAAACTCAGCCGAGCGATCACGGCGATGCGGAACTCACGAGCCAATTGCTCGGAGTGCCAACACCTGTACCGCGAAGGCGAACTGCGCCGCTTGCTCAAACGCGTCGATCAACTCGATCGTGAACTGCCGTTGCAGACTCAGCGTTCGCTGGTGCCGTATGAAAACACGCTGGGCGGGTTCGAGATGTTCAACACCGGGGTCACTGATTTGTCACCGGAACTGATTGGCTGGTACGGCGCTCCGGGGATCAATCTGTCCTCGGAGGCTGGCAACTGTGGTTGCTCGATCGGGTGCATCGAGGGCACCGACAAACTCGAATGCAAAGACGCCAAAACTTGTGCCACGCTGGCGACTTCGCTCGACAACTTGAACAACTCGCTCTCCACGCCAAGCCTCGCCGCTTGCGAGGGCAAAGGAACCACCCTGTTCTTGGTCGGTGACAACTTCAGTGTGCACGACACAAAGGTCCTGGCCGGTGGACTTTGCATCCCGCACGTCCGCCTGATCAGCCGCGAATTGATGCAAGTCACCATCCCGCACTGCGTCAACACGGTGGAACTCTGTGAGAACGGGGAAACGAACACCTACGTTTCCGTTTACATCGCCACGCCCTACGGCGTCACCAATCACTTGCATGTCCCGGTGATGGGCCAGCACAAACCGACGGTCGCGTGCCCGCCCGTTGCTGCCTCTCGCAACTCCATCCGACCGTCCTCCCTGGTCCGTGACGTGGCATCCAATCCGAACCGACGCGATGCCGCAGCAGTGACGACGAACCATCGACCGGATCCCGTCGCCGATCCATTCCGGTTTGCTTCCTCGCGAAACTCGATGCCTGTGCAACAGGCGTCCATGCTGGTTGCCGCGCCGCAGACCGCGGCGGATCCCACCGAAACAATCGCATCCACCTTTTCGCTTCTCAGCTTCTCGACCAATGCGGATGCCACTGCCATGAAGGAGTTGATGACGATCTCCAATCAACTGTCCGAGATGGAGAGCGACATCAGTCAGCTCACGACACTGACGAACGGGGCAGCATCGCTTGCGAACCAGCCTCCTCAAGTCAACGTCCATGTGAACGTCAGCGAAAACGAGTCACGTCGTTGGAAGGAAAATCAAAATGAGTTGGGTGAACTGCCGGGTTTGAAACGCCTGCGGACCGCCGTCCGCGAGCAATGGCGAAACTGCCGAGATCAACTGCCCGGCAACTGATCACATCGATCCCACCCGGCCGGCCGTTCGGCCTTGGAAACCAACCGCTCCCGCGGGGCATCCGTGGGTGCCGGCATGGAGAAAGTGGTAGGGCGCAACGCCGCGACGACTTCCCGCAAGCAGTGCAACTTCTCGCGTGCAATTCATTGCACGCGCAAGCACAAAGTTGCAGCCTCCGTGCCGATCCATGCCGGCTCGTCCAGGCCCCAATGGTGGTGCAATCCATTTGCATCACGCGGTTCGGGGCCATGAAAGGGACGTTTGGCTGGGCGAATCGCGGGAAGATTCGCGAACTGGTACACCAAGGTCCTGGCGGCGATACGCCGGTTGGCACAACTCGTGCAACGGTGACTCTTCCAAGATCACCTCGGGTCTTGCCCAGGCGTTTCACAGACCACCCAACCAGGAACCAAAATGTCACGACTCACCTCCACCCTCTCGCTTGTCACCGCCCTGTTGTCCGGTGGCATCTACGACACGGCATCCGCCAACCCCATCTCCAGCGTCACACGCAACGAAACCCCCATCATCCAGCCGCTCCAATCCAACGACGAAAACCGTCGCATCATGATGGACGCTCGCATCGCGATGGGCATGGAACTGAAACGGAAGTGAGCCGGTTCGAAAACCGCCACAAGCATGGCGTGCAGCGATCAAAGCGATCTCCCAAACACGTCGTCAGATTGGACACCGTTCCAATGAACTGGGTGCAGTCTCTCATTCACCCGTTCGCTATCATTGGGAAGATCGGAGTTCTTTCCGAGCCCTTCCAACGACCTGCGAAAACCTTCAAAAGCACGACATGTCAACCAACCCTGCTCAACAGTTTTATGATCGAATCAGTCACGCCTACGATTTGATTGCCGATGGTGGTGAACATGTTGCTCGCGAAAGAGGCCTGGAGCTACTTGCCCCGCAAGCCGCCGAATCCGTTCTCGAAATCGGGTTTGGGACAGGGCATTCACTGCTCACGATCGCCGAGGCTGTTGGTCCCGAAGGCAACGTGACAGGGATTGATATTTCACCAGGCATGAAAGATGTCGCGGCCAAGCGGATCGACAAAGCTGGCTTGACCGACCGGGTGCAACTGATCGTGGCGGAGGCCCCACCCCTGCCGTTCGAGGATGACACGTTTGACGCGGTCACCATGAGCTTCACCTTGGAATTGTTTGCGGCAGAACAAATCCCGGCGGTCCTCGCGGAATGCCGCCGAGTCTTGAAACCAGGCGGACGATTGGGCGTTGTCAGCATGGCGACCGTGCCAGAGAGCGACCGCGAAAGTGTGCTGGAGAAAACCTATGTTTGGATGCACACCCACTTTCCTCACATCGTGGATTGCCAACCCATTCCACTCGAAACGCTAGTCGAATCCGCCGGCTTTGAAATCGCCAACCAAGAACGCGTGGATCTGTTCACCATGCCGGTCGCAATCGTGGTTGGCGTCAACCGATAAGGACCACGTGAACAACAAGTGCCGTAGCGGAAGGGCGCGAGCCCTCCGGTTCCTCACCGGGCGGCTTGCGCCACACCGCTAACATCGTCACTTGTTGTTCACGCCTTGCTAAGCGGTCGATCGATGGACTGGCGATCATCGAATCGCATGAAATCACAACCCGAATGCGTGAACGAGGAACCACATCGTTTCTCTCGTTCACCGGATGGTTGATTCCCCAGACGACGACCATGCAGAACCCACCTAGCCACGCTCACTTGTCAACCAAACAGTAGGAGACCGAGCCTCAAGGGCAACCAGAATCACTGTGTCCTTCCCTACCAGGAAACACCACGCCACTAAGCGTCGCAATACGTCATAACAGGGGCGTAGAATCTCATTGTTTGCCGGTCCCAATGCGGATAGCTTTCACGAAGACTTTTCAGTCATCGGCGTTCGCCGAAGGTTATCTGACCTAGCAATTGAAAGACATGCACAGGGATGCGGTCGCATCCGTCCAAGTGCCTCTTCATCGGTCAACAATTGCCCGACTGCTATTCTTTGAGCTCATTCAAGCAGGGGACCAGTATGACGTACTTCAAACAACGGCGCGGTTTTACATTGGTGGAACTTCTTGTCGTCATCGCAATCATCGGCGTCCTCGTCGGATTGCTTTTGCCTGCGGTCCAAGCCGCTCGTGAAGCCGCGCGGCGAATGAGTTGCAGCAACAACTTCAAGCAGATGGGTTTGGCGATTCACAACTACCACTCCGCTTTCAATCAGATGCCGACACACGGGGCCGGAACGAATCCTGAGCCACCAGATGCGTGGTACAAGTCGTCCACCACAGGCAACCGCAGACGTTTGAGCGCGTTGGTTCCAATGTTGCCTTACATTGAACAGCAAGGTCTGTGGGAACAGATTTCGAACCCGAGCACGCAACGAACCGATGGCGGAGTTCAGTCGCCGCCCTGGCCAGCGATGGGGCCGACCCCTGATCAGATTCAGTACACGCCCTGGGTCAATGAAATCCCGACTTTTCGCTGCCCAAGCGATCCCGGTCGCGGGTTGCCTGCGTTGGGGCGGACCAACTACGGCGCGTGTTTAGGTGATTCGATTTGGCAGCTTCACTACGGTCCCTACAACAACAATCGTTCAGCCATCACGTCGGGTCGAGCGAGGCAAGCCCGAGCTGCACACCGCGGTTTTTTCATGCCATTGCAAGACTCGAAATTTCGCGACACGCTCGATGGTCTGTCCAACACCGTCGCGATGGGCGAGATGATCACTGCGCTGCAAGACGGTGACAAGCGGGGCAACAGCGTCGCGACCAACGGAGGCAACTCAGGTCCATTCGGCCTCGCCGCCCTGCGTCTCAACCCCAACATTTGCACCGACAACGGCTACGTCGATCCAGCCCGTCCGCAATTCTGGTTGCCGGAGTGGCAGCAACAGAATCGGCGTAATTTTGCTCGTGGTCATCGTTGGGCTGACTATCTGCCACTCATGTCGGGCGTCCTTACGATCTTGCCTCCTAACCGAGAAGCATGTGGTCGGTACAACGCTTTGGGGACAACCTTGGTAGCAACCGTCTCCAGCCGACACCAAGGTGGTGCGCACGTCTTGATGGGCGATGGGGCCGTTCGCTTCATCACGGATTCAATCGAAGCAGGCAATTCAAATGCACAGAATATTTGGCAAAACAATCTGCCCGGCTCGGCAAGTCCCTACGGACTATGGGGCGCCCTCGGAACGCGAGCTTCCAAGGAAACGACGGAAGAGTTTTGATGACTGACCGAGGCGACTTTTCTTCTGCCTATCGAACTTCAGAACGGTGGGCTGACACACCCACATTGAAACAACCAACTCAAACGAGAATCAACCAATGAAATCAATCTTGAAATGTCTCCTGGTGATGCTGGCCGCCTGTGTTCTCTCAGGCTGCGGCGGATCCGACCAAAATGAATTGGCCACCGACGGTGCTACCGCCGACGATCTAGCCAAGTACGAGGCTGAACTGGCCGCGACCAATTCGGACGCGGGCTATGAAGAAACCGTGCCCGCGGAATAGTCGGCTAAATCTCCAGGTCATCGTCTGTGATTGATTCCAGGCGATGCTTCCGGCGGTAGTGCCCGGGAGGAACCCCTGTCAGTTTCTTGAAGAACTTCGCCATGTGTTCGTCATAGTTGAACCCGGTGAGCCTGGCGATCTTCTTCAGTGGCTGTGAGGTGGTCTCGAGCAACTCTTTGATTCTCGCCAGTCGGATCGATGCAATCAGATCCGAGGGCGATTGATCGAGATAGGTTCGCATTCGCCGTTCGAGGGAACGTCTGGACATTGGCACCGCATCCGCCACATCCTGCACCGAAACCCCGCGACAAGCGTTTTCACGAATGAAGCGGTAGGCCTTGGTGAATTCAGCGTCATCCACCGGGATCGAATCGGTTGAACCACGCACGACAATTCTCCGAGCGGGAACCAAGGTGATGTCGGCCAGAACGGCTTCGCCAGCCATCATGGTGTTCAGCATCGCCGCTGCCTCGTAGCCGATTTGATGCGTATTGGGTTCAACGCTTGTCAGCGGTGGAGAACACAAGGGACAGATCACGTCATCGTTGTCGACACCGACCACAGCAATCTCATCGGGGACATGAATTTGGCAGGCGTGGCAGGCATTCAACAACTGTTGCGCTCGAACGTCGTTGCAGGCCAAGACGCCGATGGGCTTTTTAAGAGATTTCAGCCAACGCACCAGACCTTGCTCGTCGAGCATTCCGCTTTGCTCCGCATCGAAGGTGGTTGCGTGAACTGGCCCCGGTGACTCGTAGGCAACCACATCGTGCCCCAAGGAACGCACATACTTCCGCATCTCGGAAAGCCGACGATCGGAATAGTTCGCTCCGCCAAAACCGCAGAATCCAAACTGCGAGTAGCCACGATCTCGCAGATGATCGACGGCAAGCCTCACCACCGAAACAGGGTCGGTATCAAAGCCGGGGAACTTCCCCGCAGATCGCCAGCAACGCAGATCGATGACGGGAATTCCCAAGTCCTCGATGGCATGAACCATCTTCGGAGTCTCAGCTCGAACGAGCACGCCGTCCCCGTGCCACCTGGAAAGCCAAGAGGGTGGATCCGCATTGATTGCCATTTCTTGGTGCCGGAGAGACCAGTCCTCCTGCTCCTGTGCATAGGCAGCAATCCCCCGCAGAAGCCCTCGGCCATAGGCTCGAGATGACTCAACGAGCAGTGCAACAAGCTTGGTATCCGTTGGACCTGTCGCCATGGGTGTCGCACTTGTTCCAGTGAAAGACGCAAAGTGAATGGTGCATCCACCTCAAACGCGGATATCCCGGCACTATACTGCTTGAACGGAACTGTCGCAAACAATCAGTCGCCGCGGGATCGTTCCTGTGACCGAACCGCGAACACCAGCAATCACCCATCGCTCCATCGAGAATCTTTCCTTGTCAGCCCTTGCCAAACTCTTTCGATGCAACAGGTCACGCAGGATACGCAACCGGGTTGGACCATCGCCAATTGAAACACCCCTGCGGCTTGCCTCGTTTGCCTTCGGCTTGCTCACGCTCGGCAGCATCGCAGCCGTACGACTGGATGCCGCTGAGCAGCCGAACATCATCTTCATCTTCGCCGATGATTGGGGCTACGGGGACCTGGGCATACACGGCAGTTCCTTTTGTCAAACCCCGCACCTGGACCAGATGGCAAAGGAAGGAACGGACTTCGCGAACTTCACCGTGAACAGTCCGGTCTGTTCGCCCAGTCGCGTTGCTGTGATGACCGGACAGTTTCCGGCTCGGCACTGTGTGCACCAACACTTTCAAAGTGTGAAAGCGCACATCAATCGCGGGATGCCCGATTGGGTCGATCCACAGGCTCCCATGCTTCCTCGAATGCTGAAGAACGCGGGTTATCACACGGGCCACTTTGGAAAGTGGCACCTGGGCAGCGTTGCTGACTCGCCGACCGAAGACGCTTACGGCTACGACCGCTTCGCGACATTCAATGGCTCGAGAAAGAACGAAATCTCAAAGGGCGGACTGGCGTCGGTGGACCATGCCGAAGCATTCATCCGCGAGTTCAAAGACGCCCCCTTCTTCATCAACCTCTGGCTTCACGAAGCGCACACCCCACACTTGCCTCAGAAACCATTCCTTGAAAAGTTCCAGCACTTGAACGACGCCGAACAGGTTTATGCGTCCATCATCGCCGAAGCGGATGAGGGTGTCGGACGAATCCTCGCGTTGCTGAAGGAAGTCGGCCTTGATGACAAAACGCTTGTGGTTTTCTCCACCGACAACGGTCCGGAGCATTCCACCGATGAAAAAGATCACAAAGGCCAAGGACTGGGAAAGTACTATTCCGTCGGACAAACAGGTGGGCTCAAAGGTGAGAAGCGTTCATTGTTTGCAGGAGGAATCCGAGTCCCGTTCATCGTGCGTTGGCCCGGCGTGGTTCCTGCCGGAAAGACAGACAGGACCTCCGTTCTGACGGCAGTTGATCTGCTGCCAACCTTTTTGGATGCCGCAGGGGTGGCGTTGCCAGAGGGATACCAACCGGATGGTCAAAGCGTGCTCTCCGCTTGGAAGGGACAGTCGTTCGAAAGAACCCAACCCATTTTCTGGGAATGGAGAGGGGGCGACTCACAAGAATACACCTGGCCGTCGATCGGCATTCGAGACGGCCAATGGAAGATGCTCGTCAACCAAGCGAAGAAGATGACGGAACTCTACGATCTGGAAAGTGACTGGGCCGAGCAACGCAATGTCGCGGCGGAGTATCCTGACGTCGTTGATCAGTTGTCCCAAAAACTCGACGCTTGGAAAAACACACTGCCCATCGCTCCCAGCGAAAACAGCCTGTCGAAGGCGCGAAAGAAGTTCCAAAAGTGAATCACATGACAAAGCTGAGTTCTTTCCAACCCTGCATCCTGATTTTGTTGACGCTTTCGATGGCAGCCGGCAATGGCTCTGCCGCCGAACCTACGGCCGACTTCTATGTGTCGCCCGAAGGTCGTGACAACTGGTCCGGCACGCTCGCGGAGCCAAACGACTCCCAAACCGATGGCCCATTCGCCACGCTTCCACGAGCTCGTGACGCAATCCGCACCTCAGGCAGCAACCCTGCAGGCGATGCCTTGGTTCTGATTCGCGGCGGCACGTACCGCCTGACCGAAACCGTCGTCTTTGGGCTTCAGGATTCAGGGACCCCCAATCGCAAAGTCACCTACGCGGCTTGCCCAGGCGAAACGCCGGTGTTCAGTGCCGGCCAAGCAATCACGGGTTGGCAACCAGTCACGACGCCCCCGCCCGGTCTGCCAGAAAAAGCCCTTGGCAAGGTGCAGGTGGCGGATGTCTCCGCCCGGTTCCACACACTCTTCGATGCAGAGGGCATGCTCCCGAGAGCCCGATCTCAAGGGTTCATTCCGTTGAAGGGCGGCAGTCGCAACGAGCTGCATTTTCCAGCGGGTCGCCTGAAGAACTGGACCAATGTCGAAGACATCGAGATCGTTGTTCGTCCGCATCATGCATGGATTGTGAACATCCTGCCGCTGGAATCCGTGAACGAGAAGAAGCAGATCGCCCGAACGTCGATCGACGCGACCTATGCGATGAACCCGCTTCATTTCCTCAAAACAACCCACTCGTGCTGGGTAGAAAATACCCTGGAGGAACTCGACGAGCCAGGCGAATGGGCTCTCAACACCCAAACTGGCAAACTTTATCTTTGGCCGCGAAATGACTCGCCAATTTTGGCCCCACGGCTGAAGGAACTGATCCGCATCGAAGGCAAGATTGACAAAGAAGGCCCGCGAGACATTCCAGTGACGAACCTTTGCTTGCGCGGCCTGACTTTCATGCACGGCGAAAGCGATCGAATCGCCAGTGACGACGCGGGACTGCAGCACGACTGGGACATGCACGACAAAGCCAATGCGCTGGTCCGGTTGCGAGGAACCGAGCACTGCAAAATCGAGCAGTGCCACTTTGCCCACAGTGGAGGCACTGCCATCCGTGTCGATTTACACGGCCAACACAACACGATTGCTGGCAACGTGATCGAGCACATGGGCGGTGCCGGCATTCTGTTGTGCGGTTACGGTCCCGGCACCAAAGATGTCAATCGCGAAAACCTGGTCTTCAACAACTACATTCATCACACCGGTCGAATCCATTCGCACTCGCCCGGGATCATGCTTTGGCAAAGCGGTGAGAATCGTGTCGCGAACAACCTGGTCCACAACACCCCCTACACCGGGATCATCCTCTCCGGTTGCATGACGGACTTCTTCCGACGCCAAGGCAGAGAACTCGGACGGACCATCCGTCGGCATGAAATCGCATCCCTGCCGAAGCAACCCAAACTGCAGGACGTGCTTCCCTACCTGCACACGCACGACAACACCATTGAACTCAACGAGATTCATCACGCGATGGAGATGCTCGGCGACGGCAACGCCATCTACATTCGCGGGGCAGGTTCAGAAAACGTGATCCGCCGCAACTTCGTTCATCACCTCGTTGCCCCGATGATCATGCAAGCTGCCATTCGCACCGACGGCGGGCAACGCGACACGCTGATCGCAGAGAACCTGATCTACAAGTGCACCTCGCAGGGCATCCTGATGAAGTTGAACACACGTGTTGAAAACAACATCGTGGCCGACATCATCGCTCCACCTCGAGGTTACTACCTCTCGGTTCGTGAAGGCCCACTCACAGGGGCAACGATCCAGCGAAACATTTTCTACTCGTCCTCGGAGACTTGCACGTTCATTGATGAACTGCCACCTGGCAAAGGCCGAACGAGCGAGGATCGGCGAGGCAGGGCTTTGGCTCGTTCCAAAGACGCGGACACCGATCACAACATCTACTACTGCGTCAGCGACCCTGCCCTGGGCGAGCAAATGTTGGACAAGCAAAGGCAAGACGGTGTCGACGCGCAGAGCCTGGCCGTTGATCCGTTGTTTGTTGATCCCGCCAACGGCGACTTCCGACTGAGTCCCGATTCCCCGGCACTGCGTCTTGGCTTCGTGCCTTGGGACGTTTCAAAGGCCGGACTTGTAGATAAAGAAACCGTTCCTCAATGAATCCTTCTTAGCGTAGCGGCGCCAACCGCCCGGCACGTCACCGGAGGGCTCGCGCCCTGCCGCTATCAATTGCTTCTCCGACATCAGCACCGAACGACCGTACATGCTCACACCAACCTCACCGAGAAACGCTTCGATGATTCGCTTCCTAGCACTTCTTCTTGCGACCGCGATTGTTTGCGGAACGCTTTGTACTCCCGCGTCCGCTCAACAAGACGAACCAAAAGAAACCAACAACGCCGAAGCGTCCCCCAACATCGTCTTCCTGTTCGCGGACGACCAATCGACCTACTCCGTTGGCTGCTACGGGAACGAAGACGTCCTGACACCCAACATGGATCAACTCGCCCGTGACGGGGTGCTGTTCGACAAGCACTACAACACCACCGCAATCTGCATGGCTAGCCGGGCCAACGTGTTCACAGGAATGTACGAGTACAAAACCGGCTGCAATTTCGAACACGGCAACATGCACCAAGACGTGTGGGCCCAATCGTATCCCGTCCTCCTTCGCGAAGCGGGTTACCTCACCGCCTTTGCCGGCAAGTTCGGATTGGTCGTGGATGGCAAAGGTTTGTGTGAAGACGACTTCGACTTCTGGGGCGGCGGGCCAGGCCAAACGAGCTATGCGACTGCACAGAACGAGTCGATGCGGAAGTATGCCAAGCAGTATCCCCACTCGACACTTTCTTACGCAGCCTTCGGGAAAGACGTCATTCGAGAAGCGGCGAAGCAAGACCAACCGTTCTGTTTGTCGATCAGTTTCAAAGCACCTCACAAGCCGGCGACCCCGGACCCACGGTTCAGTCACGTCTACGCAGGAAAACAGTTCACCAAACCATTGAACTTTGGACGGGAATACAGCGAGCACCTCGCACCACAAAGCAAACTCGGTCGGCAATTCCCACGCTTCACCGAGTGGGACTATGACGATGACTACGACGGAGAAATGGCCAAGTACCATCAACAGGTTTATGCCATCGACGTCGCTCTCGGGATGATTCGCGACGAACTGAAAGCTCAAGGTGTGGCGGACAACACCGTTGTGATCTACACCAGCGACAACGGTTACATCTGCGGCTCACACGGCTACGGTTCCAAGGTGTTGCCGATGGAAGAATCGTCCCGCGTTCCGCTGATGGTCTACGACCCACGCAGTCCGCTCAATGGACAACAAGTCCGCTGCAAGCAATTGACCGGCAACATCGATTTCGCTCCCACCATGCTGGAACTAGCCGGACTTCCAATCCCATCCAACATGGACGGCAAAAGCCTGTTGGGACTGCTGCAAGATCCAGAAGATGGTGGCCACGAACAAATGTCGTTCATCAACGTGTTCGGCCCGCTGCCCACTCACAGCCTGAGTTGCCTGACGAAGCAATACAGATACACGTACTGGTGGTACGGCGACGAGCGGATGGAACCCTCCGAGGAATTGTTTGACACGCAAAACGACCCGTTGGAACTGGTCAACCTAGCCAACGAACCAGCAAGCGTGGACGTGCTGGAGACGATGCGAACCCGATACGACCAAGAGCTCGCGAAGTGGAAATCGCAAGCGGTGGAGTACAACGACTACCAACGACATAGCACGCTGTTCGACCGAAACGTTTCGGTTCAGGACAAGCAACCGTTCATGAGCAAAAAGGCCAAACGAAAGAAGAAATGAAACGACGGTCGTAAACAACGCACCCATGTCATCTCACCCCGGAGACGCCCCACCGTGATCCGCCTTCCTATTCCAGGAACCATCCTGCTCGTTGCCAGCCATTGGTTCCTTTTGCCATCCCTGGCCGATGCCGCTCCTCCCGCCCGAACAGCGGCTGCCACGCGGCTGATGCAAAAGTTTGACAAGAACGAAAACGGAACCTGGGAACAGAGCGAAAATTCGCGTGCCTGGAATCGCTATCGAAAACTCGATTCCAATCTGGACAAGAAACTTTCGATCGACGAACTGAGCCAAGAACAGACGGCGTCTCTGGACACCGGAGGAGAACGCAAACTCGATCTCGTTTACAAAACGGTCGGGCAAAAGGATCTCTTGCTGGACCTTTACTACCCCGCCAAAGGGAACTCCAGTGAACTGCAAACCGACGAACGGCCTGCCGATGAACCTTGCCCCGTGATCGTGTACACGCATGGAGGTGGATGGGCGGCTGGCAGCAAACAGGGCGCCGCCAAGGGTTCGTTCAAAACCGTGTTTGGCCAACTGCTCGATCACGGATTCGCAGTGGCGTCGGTGAACTATCGGCTGTGCAAGCCAAACAGTGGCGTCACGATGCGAGACTGCGTGATCGACTCCAAAGACGCGGTGCGTTATTTGGCCAAGAACGGCGAAACGCTTCGCTTGGATGCCACCAAGTTCTTCGTCATGGGCGATTCCGCGGGCGGGCAGATCGCACAAATGCTGTTGCTGACCTCGCCAGAAACGCTTCCAGGAGACGAAGAGTTGGCGGCAACGCCCTACACCATGCTGGCAGGTGTTTCCTGGTACGGGCCCTGCGACTTTGAGCAGACCAGTTTGTTCAATCACGACGACCGAGCGGACTTCCGCGATCGATTCGGACCTCGCATTCTGGGTTCGAACCCATCGGCGGCAAACAAACTGCAACTCTACCGTGAGATGAGTCCGGTCAACTACCTGAGTTCAGACAGCCGGCCGCTGCTGATGATCCAGGGCGACAAAGACACGACCATCCCGGTCAAGCATGCCCACCACATGAAGCAGAAAGCGGACGCGGTCGAAGCACCGGTGGAAGTCATGATCATTCAAAACGCAGGGCACAACTGGCGAAAGGTCGACGCGGACATCGAACCCTCTCGCGAAGCCATCATCGAGCACACCGTGCAGTTCTTCCTCGAACACCTGCCGTCGTGAAGTGATCGGTAAATCCCACGCAAGCCAACACGCCCTCTTGAACTCTTGATGTCCCGTCCCCTTCTCCCATCGAATGCCCCCATGATTCGAACTGCACTGATGCTTCCGACGATGCTGCTCGCGGCGCTCGCCGGATCGCCGTCCATCGAAGCTGCCGAGCCCAACATCGTGGTCTTTGTCGCTGACGACATGGGCTGGGGCGACTCCGCCACCTACGGCCACGAACTGATTCAAACGCCCAATCTCGATCGTCTGGCGTCTCAAGGCGTGAAGTTCACGCAGTGCTATTCTGCGTGCGGAGTCTGCTCGCCATCCCGGTCCGCGATTTTGACTGGACGGACGCCTTATCGAAACGGCGTTTATCGGCACTTGTCAGGCAATCATGAAGCCCACCTGCGTGCCAGCGAGATCACCTTCCCGGAGCGATTGAAAGAGGTTGGTTACGAAACATGCCACGTCGGAAAATGGCACTTGCTCTCGAGGCAGCAATTCAACAATCCTGAATTCCCGCATCCCGGCGATCATGGATTCGATCATTGGATGTGCACGCAAAACAACGCCAGCCCCAGCCACAAGAACCCCGACAACTTCGTTCGCAACGGCGAACCAGTCGGCAAGCTCGAAGGGTACTCAGCCCAGTTGGTTGCCACCGAAGCAGCACGCTGGCTGAAAGAGATTCACGATCCTGCCAAACCATTCGCCATGACGGTGTGGGTGCACGAACCCCATTCGCCCATCGCAACCGATTCGCGGTTTCAGGACTTGTACAAGGGACACGAAAACAGCAAGTACATGGGGAACATCACCCAGATGGATCACGCCTTGGGAATGGTGATGGACGCACTCGACGCACAAGGTGTGAGCGACAACACGCTGCTGTTCTTCACTTCCGACAATGGGCCCGTCCCTGCGTTTGGCGGATCGTCGGGCGGACTGCGAGGCAACAAACGCAGCGACCACGAAGGAGGCATCCGAGTCCCCGGTGTTGTTCGTTGGCCGGGACACATCCCACCAGGAACCGTCAGTGACGTCCCGGTGGTCGGCACGGACATCTTCGCCACGGTGTTGGACATCACCGGCATCCCACTGCCCGACGACCGCACGATTGACGGTGTCAGCATGCTGCCCGCCTTCGACGGCACCCCGGTTGAAAGGAAGATCCCGCTGTTCTGGCGAACTCATGTTTCACCGCCCGGTGACCGCGTGGCACTTCGCATCGGTGACTGGAAATTGGTCGGCGACGAGACACTGACGAAGTTCCAACTCTACGAAATTCAAAAGGACTGGAAGGAAGAACACGACTTGGCCGCCGCCATGCCAGAGAAAACGGCAGCAATGAAAGACGAACTGATGAAGGTCTGGCGGGGAATTGAATCCGAAGGCCCTGACCAGTGGTGGAAGAACGAACGACAGAAACCGGCGCGAGGTGGAACAGTCAACTACTGAATCATTCGAACCACTTCTGCCCGTTAACACACAAGAACAAACATCCCCATGAAATTCCCACCGACATTACCGCTGTTGATCGCGCTCCTTCTGATGGCGACGCCCGCGATGGCGAAGACCGAACAAGTCGCCATGCCTGGCGCCACCGCGGAGGTTTACAAAACCGCTTCCGGCGACGATCTGTTCATCTACCGTTTTGACCCAGAAGGTCACGCCCCCGCGAAAGACAAGCGACCGGCGGCGGTGTTCTTCTTTGGAGGCGGATGGAACGGCGGCAAGGTGAGTCAATTGGCACCGCAAAGTCGCTACCTGGCCTCTCGCGGTATCGTTGCCTTTGTGGCCGACTATCGCGTCAAGAGCCGCCAGAAAGTCACTCCCGATGCCTGCGTGGAAGACGGCAAGTCAGCCATCCGCTGGGTTCGTCAAAACTCGCAGCGATTGGGTATCGATCCTGAGCAAATCATTGCGGGCGGCGGCTCCGCGGGCGGGCACGTGGCCGCGGCAGCCGGTTTCTGCGAAGGCTTTGAAGCGGAAGGAGAAGATCATTCCGTCTCTTCCAAACCGAACGCGTTGGTCTTGTTCAACCCGGTTTACGACAACGCGAAAGAGGGTGGGTATGGCTACGACCGGATCCAAGAGTGGTTCCCCGCGATCTCGCCCGCTCACAACATCACGCCGGATGATCCGCCGGCGATCGTGTTTCTGGGCACCAAAGACCAACACGTTCCTGTCGCCACCGCAGAAGCCTTTCGCGACAAGATGATCGCGGCGGGCATCCCAACAGAACTCCATTTGTACGAAGGCCAACCGCACGGGTTCTTCAATCCCAAACGAGGCGGTTTCAACGACACGCTGGCCAAGACCGATCAATTCCTGGTGAAACTGGGATACCTCACCGGACCAGTCAACCATCAACGGATCGAGGCACTCAATGTCAAATGACCAACCCGCCATGCGGCACCGTTCGCCAAGTCACCTGGTGCGTCTCGCAATCGTCGCCGGATGCTTTCTGTTGTCGTATCCCGCCACTGCGATGGCCGATCTGTCGGTCGCATCGCCGTTCACCGACAACGCGGTGCTGCAACAAAAGATGCTGGTTCCGGTTTGGGGATCGGCTGATCCTGGGACGGCGATCACGGTGGAGTTTGATGGACAAAAACAGCAGTCCGTCGCCGACGCCGATGGAACCTGGAAAGTTCAACTGAATCCGATGCCTGCCAGTGCAGAACCACAAACACTGCAGGTCTCCAGCTCCACCACCACGGTTTCGTTCACCAATGTTGTCGTTGGCGAAGTCTGGATTTGTTCCGGGCAATCCAACATGCAATTCTCAACCGCAGCGGTTCCTGAAATCCAATCTTTGGCCGCCAGCTCAGAGAACATTCGATGCTTCGAAGTGAAACGAACCGTCGCGATGACCGAGCAAGATCGCTTGGAAGGCAAATGGACGGAGCAGCCGCCCAATAGCGCCGTCGCGTTTTCGTTTGCTCACTTCTTGGAACAAGCCGGCGACGTTCCGGTGGGCATTGTGTTGGCGTGTTGGGGCAGTTCATCGATCGAAGCCTGGATGCCGAGAGAGATGTCCGACACCGTGCCACATTTCAAGACGATGATGGACGAGTTCGATGCGGACACGGACACCCAAGATCGGATCGCTTCCATTCTGAATGGCAAGAAACCCTGGAGCCGAGCCGACGACATCTTCCTGCGTCGCCAATCGAACATTCTCTACAACGCGATGATTCATCCGTTGGTGCCTTACGCTAGCCGAGGGCTGGTGTGGTACCAAGGCGAACGAAACACCCAGTCGATGTTTGGGATGTCAAAGGAGCCCTGGTTTTCACGCCACTCGGGGATCCTGAAATATGGCCCCACCTTGAAGGCCTGGATTGAACGCTACCGAAAGGAGTGGGGCAACGAGGACATGCACTTCCTGGTCGTGATGTTGCCCGGCTATTTCAAACCGCTGCCGACAGGCCCGCAAATGGGCCCCGAACATCCGAGCACTCACTCGTGGGCTTGGATGCGAGAGTCGCAGTTGCAATCACTGGAACTGCCTCACACTTCCGTCGTCAACACCATCGACTTGGGTGATCTCAAAAACATTCATCCCAAGGACAAACTGCCCATCGGCCAGCGACTGGCACTACTGGCGGCTCGCGAGACATTGGGCCAGACCATCGAGGCAGAGGGTCCCAAAATGCAACGCGTCGAAGTGCTGGACGATCGGTTGGTGGTCCACTTCGAACATGCCGGCGGCCTGCGGACTCTCGATGGAAACGCCCCCACCGGATTTTGGTTGTCAGACGATTCACAAAAATGGGTTCCCGCAACCGCTGAACTGCGGGGTCAAACCGTGGTGCTGAGTTCATCTGAACTGACGCACCCGCTCTATGTTCGCTACGCATTCGCGGGCAAACCCAAAGTGAACCTGGTCAACGCGGCCAAGCTTCCCGCTTCCCCCTTCCGCACCGACTCTTTCCAGCCGTGACCTCATCCCGGCCCAAGCAAATGCCTCTCATGAATTCATCTCCGATCCCTCTTTGCGCTGCCGCATTGGTGCTGCTGATTGCCAGCGTCACATCCGTCGCAGCGGAGCGTCCACCCAACGTCGTACTGATTTTTGTTGACGACCTCGGCTACGGGGACCTGAGTTGCTATGGAGCAACGAAACTATCGACACCGAACATTGATCAACTTGCCTCGGAAGGACGTCGGTTCACCGACGCCCACTCCGCATCCGCGGTCTGCACGCCTTCGCGGTACGGGCTGCTCACCGGCCAGTACCCACTTCGCGCGATGGGAGGTCAAGGAGTCTGGGGCCCGCTGCCAACGACCTCCGGTTTGATCATCGACACGAACACGCAGACGATCGGAAAGGTCTTCAAGGACAAAGGCTACGCGACAGCCTGTCTCGGGAAATGGCATCTGGGATTCAAAGAAGAACCGAACGATTGGCAAGTGCCACTGCGGCCGGGACCTCAGGACGTCGGGTTTGATCACTACTTTGGTGTTCCCTTGGTCAACAGCGGCAGCCCCTACGTCTATGTCAACGATGACAGCATCTTCGGATACGATCCAAACGATCCGTTGGTGTACGGAGGCAAACCCGTGTCCCCCACGCCCACGTTTCCTGCAGAAGCGTCCATCAAGAGCCCCAACCGATTCAGCGGTGCTCTCAAGGCTCACGAAATCTACGACGACGAGAAAACAGGCACGCTCCTGACGGAACGCGCGGTGAAGTGGATCAGTGAAAAGAAAGACGATCCGTTCTTTCTGTATTTCGCCACTCCCAACATTCATCACCCATTCACCCCGGCGCCCCGTTTCAAGGGCACCAGCCAGTGCGGCCTCTACGGCGATTTTGTCCATGAGTTGGACTGGATGGTCGGCGAGATAGTGAATTCGCTCGAAGACAATGGCCTGACTGACAACACGCTGGTTCTCTTCACCAGCGACAACGGTGCCATGCTCAACCGAGCAGGACGCGATGCAATCCAAGCCGGGCATCAACCCAATGGCGAATTGTTGGGGTTCAAGTTCGGCGTCTGGGAAGGCGGGCACCGCGTTCCCTTGATCGCGAAATGGCCGGGCAAAATCAAACCGGGAACTCAGTCCGATCAACTGATCAGCCAAGTCGACCTGTTTGCCACGTTTTCGGCGCTGACCGAGCAGGAGATGCCATCGTCGGAGCAGAAAGACAGCATCAACATGTTGCCTGCGTTGCTGGATGAACCCAGCGAACCCTTGCGGACGGAGTTGGTCCTCGCACCACGCCAGCCACGCAACTTGGCCGTTCGCAAAGGCAAGTGGCTGTACATCGGCGCCCGTGGCAGCGGCGGATTCAACGGTTCCAAACCCCAGCATCACGCTTGGGGAGGTCCCGCCGCGGTTCAGTTCTCCGGCCATAAAAACAGCGACATTGAAAACGGTCGCCTCAAGAAGGATGCTCCTCCCGCTCAGCTATACGATTTGGAAAAGGACCGATCCCAGACCACCAATGTGTATCGGGAACATCCCGAGGTCGTGGAAGAAATGAAAACGCTATTGGAGTCCTATCGTCCCAAGAAGGGATCCCAAGGCACGCGGCAAAAGAAACCGTCGCCCAAGAAGAAACCCCAAGCCGCAAAGCAACCTCCGTCCCCCACCGCGTCCGTTTCGCCGGCAGGTCGCGGGACAACAGCGGGAACGACCAAGCCCAACTTCGTCGTCATTTTCGCGGATGATCTCGGTTACGGTGATATCAGTTGCTACGATTCATCGGGCGTGAAGACGCCTCACCTCGATGCACTCGCCGAAGAAGGTTTTCGCAGCACGGACTTTTTCGTCCCTGCCAACGTGTGCAGTCCTTCTCGCGCCGCTCTGCTGACCGGTCGCTACCCGATGCGATGTGGCATGCCCGTGGCCCGCAACGAAAACGTCGCGAAATACCAAGACTACGGTTTTGCCCCGGAGGAACTCACGATCCCCGAACTGCTGCATCCCGCTGGCTATCGTTCGTTGATGGTGGGCAAGTGGCACTTGGGCATGGAAGTGGAAGGTTCGCACCCGCTCGACGCCGGTTTCGATGAATACCTTGGAATCCCCAGCAACTACGAACCACGGCGAGGCAAGAATCACAACACCCTGTATCGCGGCAAAGCGGTGGAGCAAGAAAACGTACCCTGCGAAGTGCTGACGAAACGCTACACCGATGAAGTCATCGAGTTCATCGATCGACAACAAGACGATCCGTTCTTCATCTATGTATCGCATCACATCGTGCACAACCCGTTGCGTCCCAGCAAAGACTTTGTTGGCACATCTGAAAAAGGCAAGTACGGCGACTTCATCAAAGAACTGGATCACAGCACCGGCCGAATCATGCAAGCGATTCGCGATGCCGGGATCGACGAGAACACGTTGGTGGTGTTCACATCCGACAACGGCCCCACGCGAAATGGATCCGCCGGCGGATTGAACGGTGGCAAGTACTGCACGATGGAAGGCGGGCACCGCGTGCCGGGGATCTTCCGTTGGCCAAGCAAGATCGCACCCAACCAAGTTTCGGACGTCACGCTGACCAGCATGGATCTGCTGCCGCTGTTCTGTGGACTCGCCGGAGTTCAGCCACCGGATGATCGCAAGCTGGATGGCAAGAACATCCTGCCGATCCTGATCGGCAAAGACAACCAATCACCGCACCCGTTTCTCTGCTACTACAACGGCACCAATCTGCAAGCCGTCCGAGAAGGCAACTGGAAACTGCATCTTCCCCGCACGACGGACGACCAACCCTTCTGGTCGAAGAAGCCCGACAAAACGAAAGGCTTTGTGACACTCAAAAAGCCACAGCTGTTCAACCTGGATCGCGACGTGAACGAAAAGCAAAACGTCGCGGATCGTCATCCCGAGATTGTCGCCCGCCTGCAAAGCCAAGCCGAACGGATTCGAAACGAACTCGGTGACGTTCACACAACCGGAACCGATCAACGAAACATCAATCTGGTTGCCCCGCAGGAACGCTGAACCGTTGCCCGACTCAGCCGCAACCAAATTCACCTCACTCGAAAAAACACCTTGAAAACCAACATGCAAAAACTCTTTCTCCCTGCTCTCCTCGTGATCCTGGCGAGCTCCGCCCACGCTGATTCGCCCGATGCACCGACTGTCGTTGTCACGCACTCGGCCGTCGAGGGCATTGGTGCCGACCCCGGTGTCATGCGTCGCGACCCCAGCGACATCATCCAAGTCGATGACCTCTTCTACGTGTGGTATTCGAAAGGAAAGATCTCACCGGGATACGACGCCACGATCTGGTACGCGACGTCGAAGGACGGTCACCAGTGGACCGAAAAAGGCATGGCCCTCGCGAAAGGAGAACCCGGCAGTTGGGAAGGAGCCAGCGTCTTCACGCCCAACATCCTGGTCGCTGAAGGACGCTATTGGTTGTTCTACACCGGGACATCCAAGAAGTATGGCAAGGGCTTTCAACCCGATTCAAAAATCGGCATCGCGGTTTCCGATTCACCCGACGGTCCTTGGGAGCGTCTACCAACCAATCCGGCGCTATCCAACAGCGAAAACCGGGGTGACTTCGACAGTCACCTGGTCGATGATGCTTGCTTGATCGTCCGCGACGGGAAGATTTGGTTCTACTACAAAGGCCGCCAACTGGGCAAAGGCCCCGGCCAAACCCAAATGGGGTTGGCGATCGCTGACAAACCAGAGGGCCCCTACGTGCGTCACGAAGCCAACCCGGTGATCCCGGGGAACCACGAAGTCTTGGTGTGGCCTCAAGGCAAAGGCGTCGCCGCGATGATCGGCACGACAGGCCCGAAAGCAATCACGAATTCAATCCTGTATGCCGAAGACGGAATTCACTTCACCAAAACTCACCCATTGAAAAACGGTCCATGGGCAGGCGGCGCCTACCGGCCGGAAGCGTTCACTGAAAGCGGCAAAGGCCAACTCCCGGATTGGGGCGTCGAAATTGGAAGACCAAAAGGCAAGCAACGCGGTGGGCTGCCATTCATTCAACGGTTCGATGTCACGGAGAAAAACTGAGATGAAGAACACAACTTTCACAACTTTCACAACGTTTGCAGGTTTGGTGGTAGCAGCCATGAGTCTCTTTCCTGAATCAGCCACCGCGGTGGACGGGTTCGCCGATGATGTGGCGTTCATGAAAGAACACACCGATGTGGTTCTGCTGCATCACGGTGATGCAGCGGTCGCCGTGGCGCCGGCCTACCAAGGCCGAGTGATGACCAGCACCTTTGATCGCAACACCGGCCCAAGCTTTGGCTGGATCAACCGTCCCGTCATCGAACAAGGTTTCCTTTCGGACGACGAGAGGAAAGGCAAACTCGAAGAGCACATTTACATCTTTGGCGGTGAAGAACGTTTCTGGCTCGGTCCCGAAGGTGGGCAGTATGGACTGTTCTTCGATCCCGGAACCCAATTCGAGTTCTCGGACTGGACAACGCCTCCGGCGATCGACACCGAGACCTACGAGCTGGTCGAGCAAACAGACGTCTCCGCCAAATTCAGTCACTCAGCGAAACTGACTAACCACAGTGGCACGAAATTCAACGTCGGTATCGAGCGCACGATCAAGCTTCTCAGCCCCCAAGAAGCCGCTGACCAATTGCAGGTTGAGTTGGGTGACAATCTTCGCGTCGTGGGTTACGAAACCGACAATCGAATCGCCAACACGGGCGAGAATCCCTGGAAGAGCGAAACGGGTTTGCTCTCGATTTGGATCCTCGGCATGTACAACCCTTCGCCCACAACAACCGTCGTCATTCCCTTTCGCTCCGGTGATGAAGAAGAACTCGGCCCCAAGGTCAACGACGCCTACTTTGGCGAGGTCCCGCCGGACTACCTGCGGGTCGAGGAGCAAGAACTGTTCTTCCGTGGCGATGGAACTCGTCGAGGCAAAATCGGCATCTCCCCAGAACGATCCAAAGGCATTGCCGGCAGTTACGACGCCGCGGGAAAAGTGCTGAACATCGTCACCTACAACGTGCAGGACTCGCCGCACGGGTTCGTCAATTCGATGTGGGAAATGCAAGACAAACCCTACGCCGGCGATGTGATCAATTCCTACAACGACGGATCGCCCGAGCCGAACAAGCCACCACTCGGTCCGTTCTACGAATTGGAAACGTCCTCACCTGCGGCAGCATTGCCACCTGGTGGCACCATGAAGCACGTGCAGCGGACGTTCCACATCCACGGCACCGAAGAGGACCTCGAACCACTCGCTCAAAATCTGTTCGGCGTATCGCTGGAGGAGATCAAAACGGCTTTCTAAGCAGGACGGCAGGGATGATCGGGCATGGAACACTTGTCGCGAAATATTCGCGTGGTTGGTTGATGTCGTCGAGCAGCGTGATGCGAATGCTTGCAGATGGAATTGATTGAACGTGGGCTTGGCCGTTGAGGGTTGCCCGACGAAACAGTTGAGGACAACGGTTCTACTCTGATGCGCCGCGTGTCGCTTATTCATCATCCACCTCTCCCGAAACGAAGCAGGTCGTGCAGTTTTCTGGTGCTGTATCGCTGGCTGGCGTCTGGGTTTCGCCCCGGACGGGGCCGTCGTGGGAGTTGGGGGCGTCCCTCGCTCACGCTTTTTGAAGTTGCGCTTTTGCAATCGGTATTGTTGGCCAACGGCCAACATCAACCCACACGTTTTGAATTGAATTTGGCCGTTGGCCAAAATGGGGCCGTGCTTTACTGCTCCAGGGGCGATGCCCCTGGCTATGTTGAAAAAGGCCGTTGGCCATTGACGGATAAAACGCAACTTCAAAGCTCACGCTTTGGGTTGTGGTTGGTGGTCTTGGCCGACACTGACGGGCAAGAGTGCCTTTTTATACCCCACATCTCGAAACACCAAAGATTAGTGTCCGATCAGAGTGGATTAGTGTTCCGCCAGAGCGGCCAAGGG
>NZ_LECT01000003.1 GCF_001027925.1 Rhodopirellula islandica
GGATCAAGCTGGCTGGTGCAACTGTTTCAGGGCTGGCGGGTGAGATGAAACGCTTTCAGCGTTGATGGGGGCAGTGCGGGGGAGTTGATGCGGCGGGTTGGGACGGAGGGGCGGTGGTGGTCCGAATTCTTGGCAGGGTGGTCAGTGCGCGAACCGAATGCAACTCATTGAAAAAGTTAAATTGACAATTGGAAAATGCAAATTGATGCGATTTCATCCACGCATTCCGGCGTTTTACAATTGTCAATTTGCACTTTCACTTTTTCAATCGCGACAAACGCCGTATCAATACCATTCGTCGGAAACCGCCCAAACCGCCTGGTTGATCTCATTTTTATCAGCCCAGGCGTTGCGTTTGAGCGTTTTGGAAGAGTTTTATGTTTGATCGGCAGGAGGAGGCAGGAGGAGGAGATGCTGTGAGGCCTTGCTTAGAACCACGTGAACAACAAGTGACGTAGCGGAAGGGCGCAAGCCCTCCGGTTCCTCACCGGGCGGCTTGCGCCACACCGCTAACATTGTGACTTGTTGTTCACGCGTCGCTTGTGCAGCGGGTTGGGAGGGAGGATTCTCAGGCTGGAAGCCTAAGCCATTTGGGTTGCAAACGACGGGTTGAGCGACTTGCTGAGGTGGCAGGTTGGAGGCCGCGAATTGGATGGCACGGTTGACGTGCGGGAGCTGAGTTTGGATGGGGATGTATTCGAAGCCTGCGAGCGCTGAGCAGAAGCAACGTTGGGCGAAGATCGAAGCAGTTGCTGGGGCACAACGATGTGAAGACGACGGAGATCTACACGCACGTGCGAAATCCGCACGAGGCGAAGGTGGTCAGTCCGTTGGATCGGTTGATGCAGGACGGGGAAGCTGAGGAGTTGCGTTTGGGCCGACTGAGGGCCTCAGTCGGCTACAGGATTGGATGGAGTTGGAGCGGGGCGACTGAAGGGGTTCAGTTGGCTGCAGGTCGTTGGACGGAGACAGAGTAGTGGTCCGTCAAAGTTAAAAGTGAGGGTTGATCGTAGTGGACGAGGCCACGAGTCCTTGGATTTGACGCCGGTTCAGGACTCGTGGCCTCGTCCACTGCCCTAAAAACAAGTCCTGCCGACCTGCTTAGCAAGTTCCAAACAAGACTCCGTCAAAGCGACCTTCATTCAATGAGGGTCGCTTTTTTCGTGCCTGTCATCAAACGCATCTGTCGCACATCGCCATCACGCTACACCGCCCCGGATGGGGCCGTCGTGGAGATGCTGCGTCGTTCCTATCTTTTCACTGGGTGTGGTCGATGGGCTTGGCTACCCGTCTTCGAAGCTCATCGTATGGAAACGTGAAGACGCTCAAGTCCACTTCCAAACCGTCCAGAAGTGCACCGTCATCGCGACGATCGACGCGACAATCGAGATCGCAGTCGGAATCTCGTAGTGGTACTGCAAACGTTTGTGATTGCCCCAGTACCAGCGGAAATGAATGAACAGGCTCACGCAGATCAGCAGCACTCCAAACGTGATTGCGGGCGTGCCGTTGTATTCCTTCCAGAACATGGGGGACATTTGCCCTCGGTGGGCAAGGTTGATCGTGGTTGCTCGCTGAACGAGGCAGCATCGCAGTCCGTGGAGACAAACCACTGCTGCGATGCCCACTCCCACGACCCGCCGTGTGATCGGCCCACCGTCGGGGCCGTCTGACAAGCGGTCAGCCAAATCGAGGATCCAATCGTGTTGATACATGGTCGTGGCGTGGTCGTGAGGAAGGCTCGGTGAACGTCCTTCCTTTCCCAGGTTCCATCTCGGGGCGATCGGGGCGCAACAATCGGCGTGCGGAGCTCGATTCCATGACGAGGCTCCGTTCTCGCTTGTCGTGCGAGCGCATTTTGGGTGACGGGATTGCCAGGTTGTGGTCGGCGTCATCCAGCGACGGGGGACGCCTGCGAAGGAACTCTGTGCACCTGGAATCCCGGAAGGATGCTACGGGACCCCCTGGCGGGGTGTGCGCGGTATGATGAGCGCCGGACGACCACTCATTTGGAAACTCAAAGGTGCGAACATGTCACGGATCGCGATCATCAACCCTGCCTTTGAAGTCTCCTATTGGGGGCTGGAGTATTCGCAGCCACTGTTTGGCAAAAAGGCCAACATGCCAGTTGCCAGTCTGCCATTGTTGGCCGCTCTGACACCGCCTGAACATGAAGTCGTCTTGTTCGATGAGAATGTCGAAACGCTGGATTTTGAAGAATTGGAAACCTTCGACATCGTCGCGCTCACGGGCATGAGCGTGCAGCGATTTCGGATGGATTCGATCGTCTCTGAATTGAAGGACCGGGGGTGTTTCGTTGTCATCGGTGGACCCTGGGTGACGGTCGAAGAAGATTACTTCGGCGATCGCGCCGATGTCATTTTCATAGGCGAAGCCGAAGACACTTGGCCTCGGTTCCTGAAGGAATGGCAAGATGACGAGCATCAGCACCGGTACGAGCAAACTGAGAAGACGGAGATGGCGACCGTCCCCACGCCGCGTCACGATCTTCTGAAAAACAAACACTACCTGGTCGGCAGCCTGCAGATTTCGCGGGGCTGTCCGTTTCAGTGCGAGTTCTGCGACATCATTGTCACCTTTGGTCGTCGCCCCCGCATCAAACAGGCGTCGCAAGTGACCGCCGAGCTGGACAGCTTGCTTGGACAGGGGATGCACATCGTTTTCATCGTCGATGACAACCTCATTGGCAACAAGGCTGCGATCAAACCCGTCCTTCGCGAAGTCGCAGCGTGGCAGCAAAAACACGGCTACCCCATCGTGTTCAGCACCGAAGCGTCCTTGGATTTGTGCGAAGACGATGAACTGATGGAGCTGATGGCCGAGGCCAACATTCAGTCCGTGTTCATCGGACTGGAAAGCCCTGATGAGGAGTCACTCAAAGAAACCAAGAAGTACCAAAACGTCCGCAGTCGCGGAGGCACGATGCTGGACAAGGTCCACCGGATCCAGGACTTTGGGTTGGAGGTGTGGTGTGGATTGATCGTTGGTTTTGACAATGACACGTCCGCGATCTTTGCCACTCAGCAAAAGTTTCTGAAGGATTCCCGGATCGCGCATGCCATGGTCGGTCTCCTGCATGCCATCCCCAAAACCCCCTTGCACGCCCGGTTGTTGGAAGAGGGAAGGTTGGACTTGGCCGACGAACATCACTTTGGCACCAACGTCATCCCCAAAGGCATGACACGTGACGAATTGCTGCAGGGGTACTTGGAGACGATGCGAAACGCGTATGAGCCAGACGTCTACTTCGATCGCTTGGATCAGCTGTTTGTGCGAGACCGATTTGAGTTTCGTGCTCTGAACACGGACTACTTCCAGCAGCATCCATGGCAGCGTCGCAAGCAGTTCGCCATCTTCACGGCGGGATTTGTGGCCATGTTCATCCGGTTGATGTGGAAGATCCCCGATGCTGACCTGCGTCGAACCTACCGACGTCAGATCTGGGGGGCGGTCCGGAAGAGGTTCACGTCCCCGGATATCTATTTCTTCTATGTGCTGAAATGCGCGATGCACTACCACCACCACCGAATGACGACGGAGATGATTGACGATCCCTCCAAGTTTGTCTCCAGCTATGGCAAGGCGATGCGTTCCGACCAACCTGCCGCAGAGAAGGCGAGCTGCCATCCCGTTCCAGAACTGCAACCGGCGGGAAACGTTGGCGTCGTTGCGTCGCCCGGTCTGCCGGTGGTCGAGGTCGGTTCATCCAGCTGAGCAACTGCTCGCCTTGAGCGGTGAGGCAGGAATGTTTGGGGTGATTCCCGCGAGCCGTTTGGGAATTGGTGCCGACTCGTTTCGGTCGTCTCCCTGCTCAAGTAGGCCGGATCAAGCCGCTTCGGCGCCGCTCCGGCAGATGAGCCGACCTTTTCAGATGAGTCATTGCCGGATGTGCATCGCAAAGCCTCCTTCATCCGGCCTACGGTGGTCGCGCAGTCTTCTGCCGCGGGCGGGGTTCGCAAGACGTAGCGAGCCAGGTGTCCACCGAGCATGGTCAACTTGTTCCGGTGGCAGTAGGTTGTGGGTTTTCACGCTTCTGACCTTCTCCTCGACCATGCTCATGCGACTTTCCTGGATCGTTCTATCTGCGTTGGTGACTTTGCCACTGCCCGGACAACTGGTTTCGGCCGATGAGCCGGTGCGACTCGACCCTCGATCCCCACGTTGGTCTCCGTTGGTGGATGTCATCGCCAAGGTGGAACCTGCGGTCGTCGGTCTGTTTTTGGAAGGCGAAGAACCAGGGCACTTCAACACGGGCAGTGGAACCATCATCCACTCCTCGGGCTACGTCCTGACCAACGACCATGTCCTGTCGAGCGACGAAGGCTATGTCGTGCTCGGCAAGATGGCGGGACGCTTTGAGGTCGTGGCGAGACTGCCTGAAAAGGACATTGCCATCGTCCGAATCCTTCACGTCAAAGGACGCTTGCCCGTCGTACCTCTCGGACACAGCAATGACGTGCACAACGGCGAGGCGGTCGTCGTCGCGGGCAACCCCGGTGGTCGCGGGATCACAATCACGTCCGGCATCATCAGCTCCAAGAAAACCTACTTGGACATGCCCAACGCCTTGGTCGCGACGAAGTACAACTTGCTCGCACGAGACGATTACTTGCGATTCGACGCAGCCAGCAATCGTGGCAACTCAGGCGGTCCGTTGGTCAACATGGAAGGCAAGATCATCGGGATCGTTTCGCGTGTGAATCCCGACGAGCAGAACGCAAGCTTTGCGATTCCGATCGATCGAGTTCGCAAGTTGATCGGACGGATTGTCGAGCCGGAACTGCGTCACGATCGCTGGGTGGGCATGACGCTCAATCCACTTGCCGAAGCTGCCCTCGTCGCATCCGTCGAAAAGGAGTCCCCCGCCGAAGTCGCCGGAATCCTCGCGGGGGACGTGATCGAGTCCGTCGGTGGTGCTCGAGTCCGCAACGCGGCCCAGTGGACGTTGGCACTGGATCAGGTGCTGAGAGAATCCGAGGAAGTGGAGGTGCTCGCAAGCCGAAATGGTTCCGCGTTGCCGATTTCGATTCAAACGGTTCCGGTGCCAGCGCTGGAAGGTGTCCAACTGGACGATCAGGAGCCTGGTCTGGACTATCGGATGTACTTGGGCAAGTTCAAAAAATTGCCTGATTTTGAAGCGATGGAAGTGGCTCGAGTCGGGCAGGTGGATGCATTGGACTTGGAAGCGATTCAAGGGGACCAGCGAGACGATTTCGCGTTGATCATGGATGCGATGATCCATGTTCCCGAGGACGGGCTGTATCGCTTTGAAATCACCTCGGATGATGGCAGCCGAGTCTTTCTGCATGACCAGCTCCTCCTGGACCACGATGGCAATCATCCGCCCATGACCGTCAGTCGCTTGGTTCGAGCCAATGCTGGTCTGCACCCCATTCGAATCGAATATTTCGAGGGCGGAGGAGACCAAACCTTGACGGCAGGATTGACCCGAGTGGATGCCTCCGAAGGTGATTCGTCCGAGGAATTGGACTCTCAGGCGGAAGCAATGCCTCTTGATTTGCAGTTCTTTCGCGTGCCTGTCCCTGAGCCAACCGCGGAACCAACATCCGACGCTGCGAGCGAGTAAAATCTTTGCGAGCTGCTCTGTTTGAGCAGCCAAGCGGTTTTTCCTGCCCCTTGTTCCCATCACACTTTCCCACCCCCGAATTGCCGATGAAAACCTTGCTCTTCGCTTCCGCGATCCTGTCTCTCTCCACCCTTGTTCACGCACCCCAGACCGCTCGTGCAGAGGATGCCACGGCGAAAGCCGGGGAGTGGGAAACGCTTTTTGATGGCAGCAACTTGGACGCCTGGCGCGAATACAATCGCGATTCGGTGACGACCGGCTGGAAGGTCGACGGCGACGCGTTGACCTGCATTTCACGCAAGGACCAAGGCGACGCCGCCCGTGGTGAAAACATCATCACGAAAGAAAAGTTCGCTGCCTTTGAGTTGGAGCTCGACTTCAAGGTCACCCCTGCTGCGAACAGCGGCGTCATGTTTCATGTCGTCGAAACCAAAAAACCACCCTACTACACCGGCCCCGAAATTCAGATCCAAGACCACAAGGGCGGCCACGATCCACAGAAATGTGGTTGGCTGTACCAGCTGTATTCCTCCGACACGGACGCCACGAAACCCGTTGGCGAGTGGAATCATTTGCGAGTGTTGATCACCCCTGAGAAATGCGAGATTGCGGTCAATGGAGTGCTCTACTGTGAGTTCGTCAAAGGCAGTGATGACTGGAACGAACGTGTCGCCAAATCCAAGTTCGGCAAGTGGGAAGGCTTTGGTGAGCCCACCGAAGGTCACATTTGTTTGCAGGATCACAACGACGAAGTTTCGTATCGGAACATCCGCATTCGCCGACTGTAGGCCAATTCACTCCTCGCCACCGGTATCATTGCGGTGCCCTGCGACGATCATCCTGAAAGGACTCACAACCACAGCAGCCGTCGGTAACCGCACGAGTTACCGACGGCTGTTTCTTGCGTCTCTCTCCCCCCCTTCCTCTTCCCTCCTCCTACCGCTTCCCCCACCGTACAAACGCGTTCTCCGTGGCCAGGGAGCAATGCAGGACGCGAAAGTCGCCCCAACCTCCATGAAGGACGCGAAAATCGCAGGACCGTCTCGCGATTCACGGGCAGTTCCTTCGTCAGCCCCTTGGGATGCGTGTGTGCGTACCGCCGAAGCCATTTCAGAAACCGTATTCGGTCACTTTTGCTGACATCGTCCGCCGATGCCACGTCCACCTCAAAGCCCGCTGGTGTCGTCAGAACGACTTCCAGGAGTGGCAACATTGCCGCAGCAACACGCAGCAGGTAAGATTTTGAGCACGGGAGTGAGTTGAGTGATATTGGTCAAACACCCCAACTCACTTACCCCGTATCATGCAATTTCCCGAATACGACCTACTGAGTAGGGTTGAATCTATTGTTATGCCTGAAAGTCCTCCTGCATGAGCAGCGAAAGTAGTCAGCCAAAATCAATGATCCACAACGCGGTTGCCGAGTTCCTGCACGATCTCGAGGGTGTGAATCATGCAGTGCAGATTGCGTGCCCGATAGTTCAGGCTGCTTCGGCTAAGACGCGTACCAAGTTCGAGGATTTCTCGGAGCCGTTTAAAAAGGAGGCGAGCGAGGAGGATTCTTCCCCGGTCTTTCACGTGCCCTTTGCTTCAGACAAGGAGTTTCGTGAACTTCGGCGACGAGACGCAGCCCTGCGAAGCGCCCTTTTTCAGACCCCTCGCGCATTGCTTGTTGCAATGGTTAGTACGTACGATGCATTTCTCGGGCGGTTGCTGCGTTCCGTGTACCTCCTGACACCGGATCAGCTTAACGCGTCCGAACGCACTTTTTCGTTCTCGGAGTTAGTTAGCTTCGGGTCAATCGAGGCTGCTCGCGAACACATGGTCTCAGCGGAGATTGAGTCGGTCCTCCGAAAGAGCCACACGGAGCAGTTTGAGTATCTTGAGAAGCGTCTCGCAATTCCCCTTCGTAAAGGCCTTGATTCGTGGTCAACTTTCGTGGAATTGACGCAGCGTCGCAATCTCTTCGTTCATGCTGACGGGATAGTCTCGCGCCAGTACTTGAAGGTATGTGCGGACGCTGGGGTGGAGTTAAAGGAAAACTTGCTGGGCAAACGACTGCACGTTGGCCCTGCTTATTTTGAGAAGGCTTTTGACTGCCTCTATGAAATTGCCGTCAAGTTGGCTCACACGATTTGGCGTAAGCTTTCGCCGGGCGACCTGCAGTCTGCTGATGACTCGCTTAACAGCACTTGCTATCAGTTGCTCGAAACTGAGCGTTACAACCTGGCTCATGAGTTGCTGGTTTTTGCTACGACCGGCCAGCCACGCCACAGTTCAGCCTTTCGTCGCCGTATGCTGGTTATAAATCGAGCCATTGCAGTGAAGTTCGGGGGTATCGAGAGCGCGCCTTGGCCGCTCGATACCGAGGACTGGTCTGACTGCGGTGACCCCTTTGCACTAGCGGTTGCCGTTCTTAGCGATGACCTCGAGACCGCAACTGCGGTTATGCGGAGGATTGGGCCCGATCACGAACTTGTGCACCCAATAGCATACGGTAGTTGGCCGCTGTTTAGATCTTTTCGTGAGACCGAAGAGTTTCGAGATACCTACAAGGAAATCTACGGCGACGAATTTACTGTAACTGAAGATAAGACAGCAGAAGAAGCCAGCGTCGATCCTGATAGTCGCACTGAGACCGACGAGGATGGTGAAGATGGTGGTCCGCAACACCTGCTGGCATAACCAGTCCGATGCACCGGAGTAGGTGTGTCCTGCGCTACGGCGGTTGGCTTCGCCATTTTACCGCCTTCGCTCCGGCCACCCCTACCCGGTGATCGGGTGCGTTATCCGATTAAAAACGCACAAATCGTAGCGTCGCAATACAGCGATGATTAAGATGACGCCTTAGTGAAAAGACGCTCCATCCAAACCAATGAATGCAATGCTTAGAAGCACTCGCAACGCTTGGCTTTTGACGGCAATCGGCTCCGTCGCTTTTGCGACCTCGGCCGGTCTTGGGATGTCCAACATGGACTATCGTCCGGGTGCATTCTTGTGGGGGATTTCCGCGTCTGGTTGGTCATGTCTTGGATTTCCAATGTTGATTGCAATCGGGTTTGTTTCAACGATGCCTTTCAATTGGTTGGCAATGAGAGGAGCACCAGCTTTCGCTATAGTCACTGCAGCGGCGTGCTACGGACTGCTGTTTCTTTTTGCTGCGTCTAATTCAACGCCGACCGCAAGGGTCACGTGGGCTTTGGGGCAGCCGATTCCAAGACGCGCGGCATTGCTTGCTGTCCGTCAACATGACACATTCAACGATGGCTATTTCGTTCATGCCAAACTTTCGATGCCTAAATCGGATTTAGACGAGATCGTTGATTCATGTAGCTATCGCCCTTCCATTACCAGTGATCGGTTCGCACAGCTCTTTCCAAATGATCGCTTTCCGGAGATTGGCAGTTCGGAGGACGACGAATACATGGGCCAAATTGGGTATCGGGACGCCACTGCTATAATGTTCTATAACAGTAACAGTCAGTTGCTCTACGTGTCCCGCCATTCGCGAGAACCTAAACCATAAAGCGGATAACCGGGGGATGCACCGGAGCACGTGTGCCACTGCGATACGGCGGTGTGCCTTCGGCATTATACCGCCTCCGCTCCGTGTCACCCGTACCCGGTGATCCCGACCGTTCCCCGACAGATCATCACTCCGCTTCGATCCCAATGCCTTCGATAATGCCTTGTTGCTGATCGTGATTCTAGCTTTGATTGCTACGACAGCCTTCTATCGTCAAGCAAAGGCGTTGAACGTTCATCCCGGCAAAGCCGCAAGTGTTCCGTTCGTCGCTGCTGGATTGTTTCTGATCGCCGGATACGGCACTACGTTCGCACTTAACAAATTTGCAGTGTTGACTGACGCTGCTCCAGCAACCGTTCGCATTATGGCGTTCATGGCCAATTTGTTTTCAAGAGCCGGATGGTGCCACCCACCAAACCTTGACTCCCAACCGCCGCTGCGTAGGATCCAGTTGTCTTGTCAGTCGGTTCCGAGAGGGAGAGCTTTGCCATGCCGCGGCCTCAGCGATGTGAACAGTTTGATGCAAGCGAAGTTGGGATCGTGCATGTCGTTCAGCGGTGTGTGCGGCGAGCCTTCCTCGCAGGCGTCGATCACGCGACAGGCAAGGACTACTCGTTCCGCAAGGAATGGATTCGCCGGCGGATGGAAGCCCTCGCCTCGGTGTTCGCCGTCGATGTCCTTTCCTACGCGGTGATGAGCAATCACCTTCATCAGATTCTCCGCAATCGCCCGGACGTCTGCGCCCAGTGGAGCGATGAGGAAGTGGCGATTCGCTGGCTGCGTGTCTTCCCTGGCCGACGACTTGAAGAACACTTGGCCGAGCCCACTGAAAACGACGTTCAGATGCTGGTCCGGGACAAAGAACGATTGGCCGAAGTTCGCCTTCGACTGTCGGACATCTCTTGGTTCATGAGAGCCTTGGCGGAACCGATTGCCAGGATGGCGAACAAACAAGACGAGTGCACCGGCAGGTTTTGGGAGGGGCGTTTCAAGGCTCAAAAAATTGTCGATGAAGCAGGCTTGCTGGCGTGCAGTATGTACGTCGATTTGAATCCAGTCCGTGCGGCAATGACAGCGTCCCCTGAGTCCAGTCTGCACACCAGTGCCTACGACCGAATCGAAGCACGCAAGGGCGAACAAATCCCTTCCGCCGCGTTTGATCTCAAGCCGATTCCAACGGAAGAAGCCGGACGCAACATTCGAGAAACGCCGCTCGAAGTCCTCCAGCAAAAACGCAAGGCGAAGCGTCGCAATCCGACAGGGAAACGAATCCGGCGTGATGGATGGTTGAGCCCCCTGACACTGGGCGAAACTCAACTGTCCACTGAACCGCAAGTCCACACGAAAGGATTTCGCAGCAGTGACCGTGGGTTCCTGAACATTCGTTGGTGCGACTACAAGCGTCTGCTGGACTGGACAGCGGCCCAATCGGTTGCCGGTCAGGTTGCGGAGTTACCCAAGCGTCTCGCGAAGACGCTTTCCGAAGTTGGGATCGACGCATCCATGTGGCGAGACTTGGTGTGGGATTGGCAGAAGTACTTCGGCAAGTCGAGTTGCGTCGGTCGCCCAGAATCGCTGAAAGCCGACGCTGAACGCACCGGCCGTCACCACCATCGCGGTCAAGTCCAAGCGGCCGCCTGCTTCAGCTAAGCAGTCTCGAAGCAACCGCCGAACTCGCGTTCGTGCATGATCCGACAGGACAGTTGAGACCAACTGTTCTTCTCTGCTGCGTTTGTACGGCAACACCACCAGGCCAATGTCCTCGACGTCGTCAGCCAGGCCTGTGGGAAAGATCGAAAACCGGGGCAACCGCTTCCAATCCATCGTCCGCCCAACGAAGTGTCCGCCCCGGCCCACTTCACAAAGTGGCTGGCACCTTACGAGTTCGTGCGAGCGAGAATCAGACGCGAAGCGTTTTCGCGACGTGCTGGTGAAGCGTTTGGAGCGATGTTCGCCTGGTCCTTATCCGGTTGAAATTGGGCTTGATTGCGATCTCGCGAGGTCCTGGCTAAAATGGCGCGACAGGGAGAACTGAAATGGGAATTGAAACTCTCGTCGACAGCATGTCGCGAACTGAGCAAATTGCAGCATTGCAGCTGATCTGGGACCGCTTGTCTTCGGTTCCGGGGGGTACGGAACCGCCCGGTTGGCATGGTGATGTGCTCGCCGAGCGGCGAGCGTCACTGGAGGATGGGACGGCAAAGCTCGTTGACTGGGCTGATGCTAAGAAGCGATTGCGGGAGCGGCACGGTTGAGAATCCGACTGCACGAACAGGCGGAATTTGACCTGGAGCGTGGAGCAGATTTCTATGAATCGAGAGAGAGCGGAATCGGTGCGTATTTTGTTGATTGCCTCGCTTCTGACATCGAATCCCTGAAAGTATTTGCCGGCACTCACTCGACGAAATTTGGCTTCTTCCGCGCTGTTTCCAAACGCTTTCCGTATTCGATTTACTACGATGTGATCAAGGACGAGGTGGTTGTGTTTGGCGTGTTCGGTGATCGCCAACTCCCTGAGGCAATCGAGGCGTCATTGCGCAACCGTATTTCATGACGCGGATAACGAATAAGGATTTGACTTCGCGTGGATGCGACGGTTGAGTCACTTTCTTTTTCAGCTTTCTTCGTTCGTCGTTGTTCAAAACGCGTCGTCTAGCCGAAGCTCAAGTCCTCTGTTCAAGAAGCCCGGGGATGAACGCCGAACGGCCCGCCTGTTCTCACTTGAACTTTGCTTCTGATTCCTGCCCTCCGGTAGAAGGCTCTGGTTCGTTCCAAGTGCAACTCTTCGGTGGTTGGCCACGTGCTCGGATTTTGGTTGGACTGAATCGGCCGTGAATTGCACCGATTGAGATTCACTGCCCAGTGGTTTCGAGGCGTGAAATTGTCGTCGCGACATATCATCCCCCTTCCCCCTCCTGAAGACGTTCGGATTCGCTCGGTCATTTGACTTTGCAGGTTCATGCGTTACCCACTGTCGTAGCACTCCACAAAGTGGCTGGCACCTTATGAGTTCGCTCACCTTGAGATTTGCAATCCTCCCCAGTTCATCGCTCGCCACCTGTCGCCGCTCCGCGGCTTGTCGAGCAAGGGGGGAGGAATCGAGACCTCGGGTTGAAACCCGAGGCTGACAACTGTCACCGCTCCGCGGTTGTTCGATCACCCCGGCACCCAAAAAAACAAGTCGCGGCGCGACGACAAGTGCTTGCCGCCCAATCGCCGAACGATCCCCCCGGCTCGCGTCCCCGTACGATGGGCTTCCAAGCCCGTCGAAGCCCCTAGCCCTCTCCACAAAGTGACTGGCACTTTATGAGTTCAAAGGGACTCGTGGCCTCATCCATTACGACAGCCCGACACGGATGGATCGAGCGTTGCTTAGCGTGTGGGGCGGTTGGCTTCGAGTTGTTTTTCGAGTTGTCGCATGCTACGTGACAGCAGGACTCGGATGGAAACGTCGGTTTTGCCGAGTTGTTCCGCGATCTGTTTGGTCGGCATGCCGTCGACGTAACGTAGCCGGATCACGGTTTGCTGCTCTTCGCTCAGTTGCCCGATGGCTTGGGACATTGCGTTGAGGCGAATGTTTTGGCTGACCACGGCACTGGGGGAGGTCATGCTGGCGGCGAGCATTTGTTCCATGCCCATGGCTCCGTCATCACCACCCGACGCACCGCCGCCATGAATGGATTGTTGCCGACCCGCGTCGCGGCGTTTGGCATCGAAGTGGAATCGGTGGGCGTCGACCACGCGTCTGCGAGCGAGTTGTTGCAACCACTGCATCACGGAGTATTGGTCCAGCGGTGCGGTCGGCAAACCTGAAATGGCGGCCGTGGCGATTTCTTGGATCAAATCGTCGACTTCGACCATCGCCAGCAGGTGTTCGCCGGTGATGGATTTCACAAACCGGAACAACGACTCGCGGTGCTGAGCGATGTATTCGCCCAACGCGTCCACGTCTCGCTGGCGGATTCGCTGGACCAGCGGATCGTCCGTCTGGGAGCTGGATGGGTCGGGAGAGCTTTCGTCGTTCATCGTGGGAACCGAAGGAGAACCAGCGAGTGGCGGGCGGGCGAGAAAGGGCAACCTGATCGGTGCATGCCATCTTACCGGGGGGATCGCTATCATGGGCGTGCCGTCATGTTTTCCAGTTCGATGAATCTCGAAACACCCCTTCCGCGTCATGACGTCTCGACTGTCTTCCAAACGCCGTGCCTCAACGACCGCGGAGGATTCCACGCTGGATTTGGATGAAATCCTGCTGGAGTGCTTGGAACGCTTGGCGGAACACGATGACGGTGGGACTCCCCAGCGAGTTTGGGAGTTGCTCCCGGAACGCGTTCAGAGCGATGCCGAGGCGGGCGATCGATCGGGCCGTTTCGTCTTGGTGGAAATGGTGAAGATGAGCATGGCGATCGCCGTTCAGAACGAATGCCCGCGATGGCTGGACGACTACTTTGAGGCGTTTCCCGAATGGTTCACAGCGGAGTCAGCGCCATTTGACTTGGTGATGGAAGAGATTCAGCTCCGCCGCGAATGTGGGCAAACCCCAGAGCACGAGGACTACCAAGATCGGTTCCCGCATTTGGAGCGGGTGTTGAAACCGCTGTTTGATTCGTCGCCGGAGCAGCACGCGTCGATTGCGAAAACGCCTCGCCGTGGGCCGCCGACGGAATTGAAGGTGGGAGCGGTGGTGGATGATTTTGAGATCATTCAGAAACTGGGAGAGGGTGCGTTCGCTCATGTGTACCTTGCTCGCCAGAATTCGATGTCGCGATTGGTCGCTTTGAAAGTTGCCAACGACACGGGGGACGAGCCTCAAGCACTCGCGCAGTTCGATCATCCCAACATCGTGCGAGTCTTTGATCAGCGGCAGGTGGCGGTCCGTGATGACGAAGCGCATGGCAACTTGTCCGAGTTGTACTTGCTCTACATGCAGTTCCATCCCGGCGGCACGTTGTCGGAAGTTGTCCGTTTGGCTCGCTCGGTTCCGCTGGTCAACCGCGATGGCGACGTTTATCTGCAGTCGGTGGATCAGGCGTTGCTCGAATCGGCACAGGTGGTGCCGGATCGATCGACCACGCGGACGTGGTTGTCGGGTTGCGAATGGTCCAAGGTGGTCGCCTGGGTTGGTTTGCAGTTGGCTGACTCGTTGCACACGGCGCATGAAGCCGGTGTCCTGCATCGCGATGTCAAACCGGCGAACGTTTTGTTGACCGCGGAAGGTTTGCCACAGCTCGCTGATTTCAATGTGTCGATGGCTGGGACCTCCGGTCGTGCCGGAGCCGCCTCCTCGCTGGGTGGTTCGGTCGGTTACATGGCTCCCGAGCATCTTGATGCGATGAGCATCACGCGAAAGGGGATTCCTGAAGACGTGGGTGAGGCGGCGGATTTGTATTCGTTGGCGGTGCTGTTGTGGGAATTGTGGCAAGGCAAACGACCGTTTGATTGTTCTGGCGGGACGCCGTCCTGGACGGAGTTGTTGGAAGAACAGCACGCCGCCCGCCAGCGAGAGTTTTTGATTCCCGAGCGATTGGACACACCGTCGGAACGCGTCTTGGAAAGCGTGTTGCGATCCGCGTTGTCGGTGGATCCCGCGGGGCGTCCTGAAAACGGCACGGCGATGGGCGGTAGCCTGCGATTGGCAATGCATCCGGAAGCCGCTCGTTTGTTTGATCCCAAGGCGGGCTCGTGGACGCACGTGTTGGGAAGGATTTCTCCGTGGTGGCTTTCCGTGGTTTCGATCTTGCTGCCCAACATTGCGGCCGGATTCATCAATTACTTTTACAATCACAGCGAGATCATGCCGGAGGGAATGCGGCCGAGCCTGGATGAGTTTGCCATTTGGGTCAATTCAGTTGCGTTTCCGTTGGGGGTGGGATTGATCGTCGTTTACACGCGAGCGTCCGCGAGAGCGTTGAAGGCATCGCAGCAAGGTGATTCTGTCGGCGAAGACGAACTCAATTCCATGTTGCGGTTGGGGTATCGAGCCGCATCGATTGGAGGCACCTGTTGGTTGATCGCTGGCATTGTTTACCCCCTGTTGTTGAAAGCCAGGTTCGACGAGTTCACGGATGGGCAGGCCATTCACTTCTTTGCGTCTCTGATGATTTGTGGTGGCGTGGCGATGGTGTACCCGCTGTTTGCGTTGAACGTGGTCGCCACCTGTGTGCACTACCCGAGGATGATTCGACCGACGATGCGGGATCCCAACTTCGAACGTCATGCTCAGCAGATGATTGGTGACAGCGAATCCTTTTTGTTGATCGCGGCGGTCATCCCGTTGATGGGAGCGGCCTTGATCGTGTTTGGGGAAGGTCAAGCGAAGGAGTATCTGTTGATCGCAATCATCGCAGGCATGATTGGGCTGCTTGGTGCGTTTGCCAGTTACCGGATCATCGTTCGGACTTGGGCCGTGCTGGCGGAGGTGTTGTCCAACGAAACAACGGCCACGCCGCGTTGAGGCCTGACCGTTGGCTCGAGGGAGGTTCGGTTGAAACAATTCACTGCGAAAGGATGTTCGCGTTGGGTGTGATTTGTTCGATGGCCGAACGCAGTGGGTCTTGGGGATTCACGGCGGCGTTGGCGGGTGCGGGGGGACCAATTTTGCCAGCCTGCGGTGCAACATTCGCCGGAATTCCAGCGTTGGGTTGCACGGTCGTTTCGAGGGTTGCTGCTGCGGGAGCGATTTCCATCGTTGTTTCGACCGCCACAGCCTCGATGGTTTCGATTGGCAAGGAATCCAATGGGAAGCATTTGCGATTGTTGAATTCGTCGCATTCGAAGAATTCGTCCCAGCTGTCGATGTGCACGGTCAGGTGTTGCAGCCCAATGATCAGCCCACCGCGGTTGCCCATGGCAAGTGTCTCGATGGGCAGTGCGACTTCCACCTGCAGAGCTCCGTTGGCGGGAATGTGTTTGGCGATCACGGTGACGCGTGGTGAATGTGGCATCGCGTGGCCAAGCGATCCGATGGCGGTGACGTGAAAGTTCTCGACGCAGCGGTTGCTCTGGTTGGCGATCACGATTCCGAAACGGGGGCCGCAGGAAGGATCGATGACCGGGAGTTGTTTGACCTCGACGATTTCCAAGTCGCCAATTTCGTCATCTGGAACGAGGAAGCCTTGGCCTTGGCACGCGACGATGCCGATGGTCACGAATGCGATGAACAGGATGGCCGTGTTGAGTGCCTTCACGGAAAAGGTTGTGCGATACATGGGATTGTGCCTTGGAGACGTTTTAAATGATTCATGAAAAAGCCCGGCAATCCACTGGTGGGATGTGCCGGGCATGCCGTGCGTTGGTGGTGATCCGGTGTGGCGAGACGATCACCAGGTGAAGTGGTTCACCAGCATCCCCAGTAGCTGGTGTAGACGGGGGTGTAGTAGTGGTGCACAACAGGTTTGTAGTGCACGACAGGGGCATAGCTGTAAGAGGCGTAGCTGTAAGGGCTGTAGTACGAGCTGTAGTGGTTGTGGTAGCCGTAGCCACGGTGACCATAGCTGCGGTGGCCGTAGCTGCCACGGAAGCGGCGATAGCAGGCAGCGACCGCTTCTTCCGAATCCACTCCCTCTTCGCCATCGTTGAGCAGCGATTCGACGTCTGCCAATCCGAGTTGCATGTCGTCCGCCGAGGCTGCGTCGGCGGTTTCCATGTCGGTTGTGTTGTTGCTCTCGGCGGCGGCCAAGCGAGCGAGCAGGTTGTCGTCGGCTTGGACGGCGGTGCCAGCCAAGCAGAAGGTCAGGGCCAGAGCAGCGGTGATCAGGGTTCGTGTGGACATCGTTCTGTTTCCAGTCAGGAAGTTTGTTTTGCGGCGGTGAAGAAAGTCGCCAGCGAGTTTGCCGCGTCGGTTCGCTGTCGTTCGTCTTGTGACTGAACGGCTAAGCGGTCGAGGGCCGAAGTTGTTACTGGAAAAAACGAATTTGTTTTTGAAACATCGAATCTGTAACAACGAACCCGAGGTTTCGCTTGGAAAGCATCGCCCACACGCGTGCGTGATCCTTCTTTCCTCTGACAAACGAGCGAACCCATGCGTCTCACTCACCGAAGTCTTTGCCTGGCCCTGTTGTGCGTTGTTCTGCCCGCCGCCCGCGGTTTGGCGGATGACGAACTGTTCTCAAAGGTTGCGATCGACTCGGTTTTCACCACCGCGTCTTCGAAATTGACCACCGCGTCCGAAAAGCCCACTCTCACGATCCAGGCCGAAGCTGCGAAAGTCGACGCGATCGAGGACCTGGACGAACTCTTCCCGCTCGCGAAAGCGATCGATGACGATGCCGTTCGCGAATTGGGAGCGATTCGGTTGGTCAGCCAATCGGACAAGTGGAGTCTTTCGACTCGCATGACCATCCAAGGCGATTCACCAAAGGTGGTCTTTGAAATGGCGCTTGTGACGCTCGGCGAAGCTTCCCTTGAGAATGAGCGAGCGATCTGGCTGTCGCTGATGGAAGTCGGGCAAGCGACCCCGGCAACCTTCTTTGGTGTCAACCGCGAATCGGCGGAGGCTGGCAAACCGGGGCAGTTGGTGCTGCGTTCAACGCTGTCCGCTGTGGGGCTGACCACCGAGTCGCTGCGGGCCAAGCTGCAATCGCTCAGCCAATTCGCGGTGGAAAAATCACCTGCCTGGTCGCAATTTCAAGCGGAAGCATCGGAAAGCCCGGTGAAGACGGCAGCCGCTGAGTTCTCTCTGGTCGGGCAATGGCTGGCGACTCCAGTTTCCGGCGAGGCCTACGCCATGGGGTTGAAAGCGACTTCGAATGGTTCGGGGCCGTTTCAGTTGGTGCACGTCAAAGATTCCAAGTCGACGGTGTCGTCCGGGAAATACTCCCTGAAAGAAGGCCAGTTCTCGCTGCAAGCCGATACGGGGGCACCGTTGGTCTTTCCACTGACCTGGAGCGATGCCGACCAGTTCGAACTGGAAATTGGAGCCGTCCAAGTGAATTTCAAGCGTCAAAAATGATTTTCGGTAACACCCGGCGACAGAATCCGCTGGGTCTCTTGTTCCCTGTTCCGCACACACCTGATTTGATGGGGTGATTCCAATGTTCCGCTGCCGCCTGACTCGAATGCTTCGAATTGCCTTTCACCGTTGGATGTCACTGCTCTGCCCTGCCCTCGTGCTGGTCATCTCACTGCAATCCACGAGCGCCATGGCGGGCGGCGAAACCTACCAAAAAGCCCTGCCATCGACCGTTTGGATCATCACCGCCAACGGGGAAGACCAAACCTCGACCGGAACGGGCGTCTTCATCGACGCCGACAAAAAATTGGTTCTGACCAACGCTCACGTGGTCGGTGACAGTCGCACCGCGGTGGTTTTCTTCCCTGAGAAGAAGAACGGTGAAACCATGGTCAAACGCAAGCAATACCTGGATTCGGTCCTGAAATTGGCTCAGCCCGGCCGGATCGTCGCCGTCGATCGCAAGCGTGACTTGGCCCTGATCGAGTTGGCTGAGGTGCCCGAGCGTGCCGAAGCGATCACGTTGGCTGAAGCGAGCGTCACAACCGGCGAATCGGTGGATTTGATTGGCAACCCAGGTGGTTCCGATGTCCTGTGGGTCTACACGAGCGGAACCGTCCGGTCGGTCTACCAAAAGAAATTCAAATCGGACCATGGTGAGCACGATTTTCGCGTCGTCGAAACCCAGACGCCAATCAAACCCGGCGACAGCGGCGGGCCGGTCGTCAACCAAGCCGGCGAGTTGATCGCGATTGCTCAGTCGTTTTCACCCTCCCAGAATTTGGTCAGCTACTGCGTGGACGTTCAGGAAATCAAGGCTTTCGTCAAAAGCCCTTGGAAATCAGCTCCTTTGGGCAGCCGCGTCGTCCTGAAGAACGCCGAGGTGGCGTTTGAGTTGCACTCCACCGGCCACTACGAGGTCAAGCAGAAGCTCTCATCGGGTTCCACGCAGTCCGTCTTCGTCGCCAAGGACACCGAATACTTCCAGCGTGCCGACGTGCGAAAGATCTGGTCGTTGGTTTCGGTCAGCGGTGAACAGCCCTCCGCGGAGCTGATGATGCGACTGATGCGTCAAAACTCTGCCACGAAAATTGGCGGTTGGGTCGTGGAAAAGAACGGGGCCGACGAGTTTCTGATCCTCTATGTCGCGAAATTGGATGCGACCGCTCCGGACGAAGCCGTGGCGGCCTCGATCGACTATGTCGCCCGGATTGCCGGAGCGATGAGCAAACAACTGGAATCCAAGACGCCGGAAGAAACCAAGACCGAGACGTCGACCCAGACACTCGCATCGTGGTTGGCCAAGTGAATCCGACGTCATTCGAAAAACTCGAAGTTTCTCTGTAACGCATCCTGAGGTCTGCCGCTTGGCAGTTTGTAAGGCGAAGACATCGCCGCGACGCAAATCCAAACTTTCCAAAGACCGGAGACAGAACGATGAAAATTCAAGCTCAAAAATGGATCTTGGCCGCTTCCGTGATCAGCACCGTGGCAGGGCCAGCCCTCGAAGCCCAAGCCTGTGGTGGGGCCCGTCGCAGCGGAGTTTCGCGGGTTGTGGCGCAGATCCACTCGGCTCGCACATCGAATCGCTACTCCGCCCCGACACCTTCCTACCGTTCGATTCAACCGACTTACCGGCAAGCTCCGGTTTATCACAACGCTGCTGTCAACGTTCAGCCTTCGCCCGTTGCTTCGCAGTCGTTCTCGAACCAACCGATTGCTGGTCAGACCGTCTCCGGTCAATCCTTTGCACCGCAACAGCCTGTCCAACAACCATTCAATCAGCAACCTGCCCAGGGCAACTTCGCTGGTCAGCAGGTGCCAGCCCAGCAGGTGCAGCAGCAAGCCGCATCCGTTCAGCAGCCTGCCAGGCAACCAAGTGCTCCCTCACAACAGCCAGCATCCATTCAGCAGCAGTCAACTGTGCAGCAGCAGGCACCTGTGCAACAGCAAGCTCAGCCCGCTGTCCAACCTGCACCTGCGACTCAGCCCGCTGCCTCGGCGGAAGCATCCGCACTCGCTATGTTGGCTTCGGTCAACCAACGTGCTGTCACGCCAACTCAGGCCTCCGCACCGACTCAAGCCGCGGCCCCAGCACCGACCCCCTCGCAGATTCCGACGTTTGGAACGGCGACTTCGGCTTCCAGTGTCAGTTCGCCTGCTCAGCCTCATGTTGGATCGTGGAACGTTTCCTTGCCCGGTGAGCAGTCGGTGTCGCTGAAGTTGGATTCCGACGGATCGTTTGTCTGGGTGGCATCGAAGTCGGGAAGCACCAGCCAATTCTCTGGCCAGTATCGATTGGATGGCGGCAGCCTGACTTTGGTTCGCTCGGAAGACCAGCAGAAAATGGAAGGCACTTGGACGCCCAGCCAAAACGGTGGTTTTGTCTTCCGAGTGGGTGGCGGCACGAACGGTGGCCTGAGCTTCACCCGCTCGTGAGCCTTCGATCGACTATCATGCAGCGGTTCCTTTGTCCCGCTGCATGAGGTTTTGAAGTGCACAGAATTGTTGATTCGCGAATCGCACTGGTTGCGATTCTTTTCGTTTGGGGCGGCGTGGTGGCAGCCCAAGATTCAATCACGACCAAGCCCGGCACTCAAACGCACCAGGACGTGCTGTATCGGACCGGGGATGGATTGACGGATTACCAGCAGGAACGCTGCCGCCTCGATCTGATTCATCCAACCGATGAGAAAGGTTTCGCAACGGTGGTCTGGTTTCATGGTGGCGGACTGACCGGAGGAAACAAATCCTTTCCCGATGGTTTGCTCAATCAGGGAATTGCCGTTGCAGCGGTGAACTATCGCTTGCACCCCAAGGTCAAATCACCGGCGTATGTGGAAGACGCCGCGGCCGCCGTGGCTTGGGTCTTCCAAAACATCGAGCAATACGGTGGTGATCCCAAACGCATTTACGTCAGCGGTCATTCGGCCGGCGGGTATTTGACCAGCATGGTTGGATTGGATCAGCGTTGGCTCGCAGAGCATGACATCGACGCGAATCAGATCGCGGGTTTGATCCCTTACAGCGGCCACACCATCACACACTTCACGGTTCGCAAAGAGCAAGGCATCGGTGGTCGTCAGCCGGTCGTCGACGACATGGCACCGCTGTTCCATGTTCGCAAGGACGCTCCGCCGTTGCTATTGATCACCGGCGACCGCGAACTGGAAATGCTCGGACGCTATGAGGAGAACGCGTACCTTTGGCGGATGATGCAAGTCGTCGGTCACCCTCACACCAAGTTGATGGAACTCGACGGATACAACCACGGTCAGATGGCTGAGCCCTCACACCCGTTGTTGCTGCGGTTCATTCAGGAACTGGAAAAGGAGTGACCAAGCCGCACACGTTGCCGGGTTCCAAGAACGCCAGATGCGTGATGCCATAGGTCCGGACGTCCCAGTCGCCCAGCGGCAGTTGTTCTAGGTCAAACGTGTTGTCGGTCTCAACGACCAGGACGCTGCCGGGAGGGGCGTATTGCTGGACTCGGACGATGATCGACTTCAGCTTGGGGTAGAACTCGGGGTCGGTCCACATGCGATACGGAGGGCTGAGGAAGACGATCCAAGCCGTGTCGTCTTCCGGCCCGGATGGCTGCAACAATTGATCCGCCAGAGCGAAGGCGTCGCCCATCACCAAGCGGACTTTGTCTTCAATCCCCAGTCGCTCGGTCGTGTCGCGAATTTGGGCGATTGCTTTCCGCATCGGTTCGACCAAGACCGCTCGAGTGGAACCACGGCTGATCGATTCCAGGCCCAGCACACCAGTGCCGGCGAACAAGTCAAACGCGATCGTGCCGCGACAGGCTCGGCCCAAGATGTTGAACAGATTTTCACGGACGCTGTCACGCATCGGCCGAGTGAACTCCTCGCCGTGATACGTCACCGGACGGCCACGCATGTCACCGCCGATGATTCTCAGCTTGGTGGGCTTGCCGTCGTCCGTCCCGCCTTTGAGATTTCGTTGCTTGGGCTTGCCGCGTCGATTGTTGGTGCGTTTCGATTTCATCGAGACATCGTAACCTACGATTCCGTCCTGCCACAGGTCTCAAGCAGGTCGGCAGGAATGATCGGGCACAACGGTGTGAGCCGTTCGGGCATTCGCACCAATTGTACATGGGAACAGCAAAACAGCTCAAATGCCGAAAGACTCCTGCCGACCTGTTGAGGAGTGCCGGGGACTGAGTGTGCAAGTGCAGAGTCAAATGCTGTGTGAGCGGGAGTTCCGGGCCGACCCAGCGACGATTCGCAGATCCGAGATGGAGACTTGGCAAATCCACCGAGTCCCCACCTCTGCCGAAATCGAGTTTTGAAAGACGGTTGCGGCGAGCGGTGGTGAGTTTTCGGAGTCGGTGGGTTGCAGTCGAAGGAGAAAGCGGCCGCCCAGATCACGTCGTTCCAAGAGGGTCACGGGGAATTGCCACAGGCCCGATTCGGTCACGGTGGAGGCGTGCTCTTGGTTGAGGTCAGGGGCAACCAGTTGAATTGCCTCCGGACGAAGCATGATCGCGTGGTCAGCGTTCGGCTGACCCTCCGGCAGTGCGAGTGCCTCGCCAAGTGCTGGGCAACTTGCGAGCACTTCATCGATCGCCAGCAAATTGCAGGACGGCGACCCGAGTGCGAGAGCAACCTCCGCCGAGTTGGGTGATTGATAGATCTCACTCGGAGATCCAATCTGCAGGATGCGTCCGCCTGACATCACGACGATCTGGTCGGCCAAACGCATCGCTTCTTCGCCGTCGTGGGTGACGTGCACAAACGTCGTCGAATCGGATTGCTTGGAAACGTCGGCCAAGCGTTCCAGCAACCTCTCGGATGCCAGCCGATCGATCGCTGCCATCGGTTCGTCCAGCAAGCAGACGGAAGGCTGGCGAATCAATGTTTTGGCAATCGCCACCCGGCGTCGTTGTCCACCGCTGAGTGTCTCCGGGCGTCGAGGCAGCCAGGCGGGGGCCAGGTTCATCGTTTCCGTGATGGATTGGATTCGTTGGTCCATTTCGGCCGCCGTCAGACGGCGTTTGGGATTGGCCCGGACCGCGATCTGAAGCGTTTGTTCAACGGTCAGATGCGGGTACATCGTGTCATGCTGGAACAACAGGCCGACGTCTCGTTTGCGAGCCGCCGTGTGCGTCACGTCTTGGCCATCGATCACGATCGAACCTTCGGCAGTTTCGATGAGACCAGCGATGCCGTGGAGCAGCGTGCTCTTTCCACAGCCACTGGGCCCCAAGACGACGCAGTATTCGCCGGGGAAAAGCGACAAGTTGAATTGGTCGACGACCCTGTTCCCCCCGCGGTCCATCGCGAGCGAGGTGATATCGAGTGACTGGATGGGCATCGGGAAACGTCATGGCTTGGCGTGGAGAGCGTGAGCCAAGCATTGTAGTGACCCGCGTCTCCAGGTTGCATCGCGGCGGAGTGAACGGAAGGCGGTGGTGTGAACGGAGATGCGAACAGGCAATGCCGGGTCGGTGTCTCGCGGAACGCTCGATCTCCGACCGCTCCCGTTACCGCGGTCATGCCGTTATAGGTGCTGCGTTCGTAGCCTCTTGAGAGCCCCTCGCGTTGAAAGAGGCCGTGCAGTTTCAAATGCTGTGCCAATAGCGTCTTGAGAACCCCGCCCGCGTAGCGGGAGGGGTCGGAAAGCGAGCGTTCAGTGAGATTTCCGGGGGAGGGCACGCGCACCCGCACCTAGCCAACATCGAACTCCTATTCCGCGACAGCTCAAGCATTCAGTAGCGAAACTCGTCAAGAGTTTCGACTTGCACAACGGTTCGTCGATAGTCTTGACGACTTTCGCTACCAATCGCACCTCAAATCCAAGCGGTGTGAAAGATGCAATCGGGGCGAACGTGTCCTAACCCATTTCAAATTGACAATTCTCAATGACGCCATCCGATGCGAGCGCCCCCGTACGATGGGCTTCCAAGCCCGCCGAAATGGAAACCCGAAGCGTGAGCAAGGCTCCCCTCATCCCCACGACGGCCCCATCCGGGGCGAACTTCTGCTCGCCGTCAGTAGCTCGGGGCTTCCGCCCCGAGCTACTGACGCCAGCCCCATTCGGGGCGATGCGATGAACCCCGCCCGCGTAGCGGGAGGGGGCGGAAAGCGAGCGTTCAGCGAGATTTCCGGGGGAGGGCCATCCGCGCCGCTTCCCATGCTCGGCCCCCTCCCTCGCGTACGCCTGAACGGCGTCGCTCGACCTCCGCCCCAAACTGCGCTTCCGGGGAGGAACGACATGTGAAGATCTGCCGAAACGCGGTACCAGAAAACGGCATGACCTCTGAACCGGGAGGGAGGTTCAAGTCATTGCTGGATAGGGGGTTAGAGGCTGCGCGGCGGATGCGAAGAGGGGCTCGCAAGGCGTCATTAGCCCGCCATTTGGAAACTGCACGAAGCATTTTCAGGCAGGGTCGGCTCGCTTGGGGCCGGGGGGCTGGCCGAGGGATTTGGCGGTCGGAACAGGTGCCGGCTCATTACAATGGAGGTGTTTCGGAAATCTTTTGGCACGCATTTCGATCTTGGAGACCAGACAATGCATCGTCTTTCATCGCAATTCAAACCTCTGCGGCGCCTGGTGTTCGGTCTGATCGGCGCAAGCGGCTTGCTGCTTGGGGGATTGGCTCTGCAGGCCGACGAATCGGATTCTCTGGGGCGATCGTCGTCACCGCTGAAGGTCACCCAGGAAGGCTCGGTTGAACCGGATGAGGCATCTGAGGAAGAGTACGTTCCGGCAACCAAGGACGAACTCCGGCAACGTCTGAATCGGATTCAGTACGACGTGACCCAGAATGCTGCCACTGAACCCGCGTTCCGAAATGCCTATTGGAACAACAAGAAGAAAGGCGAGTATCAGTGCATCGTCTGTGACAAGCCGCTGTTCGATAGCAAGACCAAGTTCAAATCAGGAACGGGGTGGCCGAGCTTCTACTTGCCGATTGCGAAAGATGCGGTCGGCTACCAGACGGACTACAAGATGCTGTACCCGCGAACGGAAGTTCACTGCAAGCGTTGCGAAGCACACTTGGGGCACTTGTTTGACGATGGTCCCGCACCGACCGGCAAACGCTTTTGCTTGAACAGTGCCTCGATGAAATTCGTCGAAGCAAAGCAGTAGCGAAAGTCGTCAAGACTTTCGGCGAATCGCGCGGCAGGCCGAAGCTTGAACGGGCTGTCGATGAAGACGCTAACTCCATCGAAACTCTTGACGAGTTCCGCAACAGGTGGCTGCAACGTCGATCAACCGTCGACGATAATGCCCATGCTGCGAGCGGTGCCTTCGATCATGCGAGTCGCTTGATCGATGTCGCGCGCGTTCAGATCTTCCATCTTCTTTTGAGCGATTTCTTCGCACTGGGCACGGGTGACCGTCGCGACTTTGTCCTTGTTGGGGACGCCGCTGCCTTTGGCGATCCCAGCGGATTGCATCAACATCGATGCCGCTGGTGGGCTCTTGGTGATGAAATCAAAGCTGCGATCGTTGTAGACCGTCACGATCACAGGAATCGGCGTGCCGTTGTATTCCTTGGTGCGATCGTTGAACTGTTGAACAAACTGTCCCAAGTTCACGCCGTACTTACCCAGCGAAGTACCGACAGGAGGTGCAGGAGTGGCTTGACCGCCGGGGACTTGAAACTTGGCTTGGCCGGTGACTTGTTTTGCCATGGGTAAACAGCTTTTAGCGATTAGTGATTAGCGGTGAGCTCTTGAGGTTGCAGCGTTTCGCTGAAAGGCCAACGCAATCGGAGGTGTTTGAAGTGGGATGGATGAAGATAATAAGCCGAGCGGCTAATAGCTAGCAGCTAGAGGCTTTTTACAAAGGCTCGACTTGCCAGTGATCCAATTCCATCGGGACGCTGCGTCCAAAGATGTTGATGATCACTGTCACGCGGCCGTTGGCTTCGTCGACCACGTCGACTTCGCCTTCTTGGTTCTCGAAGTTGCCTTCTTTGACGCGAACACGGTCGCCAACCTTGAACGGAATGGCGGTCTTGATCGGTGTTTCGTCTTCGTCGCTGACTTCGGGTCGATTGACGAAACGTTCGACGTCTTCGGGTTCCATTGGCTGGGGCTTGCCCGCCGAACCGGTAAAATCGCTGATCCCGCCGACTTCACGAACCAGGAACCAGGTGTCGTCGTTGATCGACATGTACACCATGATGTAACCGGGCAGCAGTTTGCGTTTGCTGACGCGGCGTTTGCCGTCACGGGTGAACGTGGCAACGTCTTCGGATGGGACCACGATGTCGCCAAAGTACTCACCCATGTCTTCCATGCGAACCTTCTTGCGAAGAGCTTCAGCGATGGAATCTTCGCGGTTGAAGGCGACTTTGAGGATGTACCAATCCATCGGGGACTCTTCGTCCACTTCTGGTTTGGGAGGCGCGTTGGGGTCAACGGGGGCCGGAGGTGGGGGCGCGGGAGCTTCCGAAGCGGCAGGAGCGACCTCGGTTTCTGGCGAGTCGACGTCTTTCACGTCATCATCACTCACGATGTTACCCCGATGAAGTTAAAGATGGCTTGCCAGAGAACATCGAACAAAAACAATGTGATGGCAAGGAAGAAAATGGTGAAAATCACGACCACGGAAGCACGGATCAGCTCATCCTTGCTGGGCCACGTGACCTTGTTCATTTCCGCTTCGACAGCGATCAGGAAGTCGGCGAACCGTGGCCAGTTGACGACCCGGAACCCGAACCACAGGCCAGCGGCCAGCAACACAGCCGGGATTGCCCGAGCAGCGAGAGACGAATCTCCCATGGCAGCGGGGAGGAACGAATACAAACGCCAGCAACCCAACGTCACGATCACCCAAACGGCGAGAGCCGTCAGTTGGCGAACGATCCGGCCTTGGTTGGCTTTGTACACACCAGCATGAAACAATTCGCTGCTCAGCGAACTGCCTCCGGCGCCGGCCGTGCCGGATTGGGTTAGATCTTTGGACACCCGTGGACTCCTTCGTGAATTGATTCTGGTGTTGAGCCAAATTGGTCATGGGCCAGTTTGCTCAAACCTTGTCCACGATCACATCCTGTTGATCGTCAGGGCAAACCAGAATTCTGGACAGCAGGGGCGGCGAGAGTCGAACTCACAACCGCTGGTTTTGGAAACCAGTGCTCTGCCAATTGAGCTACGCCCCTGAAACAGCGATAAGCTACTAGCTATCAGCTACCAGCTTATCGCTTACAGACAACTTTCTGCAAACGCAGATTATTCGAGGATCTTCGTCACAACGCCTGAACCAACGGTGCGTCCGCCTTCGCGAATAGCGAAGCGAACTCCGTCATCCATTGCGATGGGTTTGTGCAGTTCGACTTCAACCTTGACGTTATCGCCAGGCATGCACATGTCGGCACCGACCAAGTTGGCCGTTCCGGTGACGTCAGTCGTGCGGAAGTAGAACTGGGGACGATAACCGCTGAAGAATGGCGTGTGACGGCCACCTTCATCTTTGCTCAAGCAGTAAACTTCTGCTTCGAACTTGGTGTGAGGCGTGATGCTGCCTGGTTTGGCGAGCACTTGGCCACGTTGGATGTCTTCGCGTTTGACACCACGAAGCAAGCAACCGACGTTGTCGCCCGAACGGCCTTCGGTCATTTCCTTGCGGAACATTTCGACGCCGGTGCAGGTGGTCTTGGTCGAGTCGGGACCCAAACCAATGATTTCGACTTCTTCGCCGACTTTCACAACACCGCGTTCGATCCGTCCGGTTGCAACTGTTCCACGACCTTCGATCGAGAAGACGTCTTCGATTGCCATCAGGAATGGCTTGTCGTCTTCACGGGTGGGTTCTGGAATGTTTGCATCCAGTGCATCCATCAATTCGCTGATGCACTTGCTGGCTTCTGGGTCAGCAGGATTGTTGTAAGCGGGCAGCGAGCTACCGCGAACGACAGGAACGTCGTCGCCTGGGTAGTCGTACTTGCTCAGCAATTCGCGAACTTCGAGTTCAACGAGTTCGAGCAATTCTTCGTCATCGACCAAGTCACACTTGTTCAAGTACACGACGATGTAAGGAACGCCAACCTGGCGACCGAGCAACACGTGTTCTTTGGTTTGTGGCATCGGGCCGTCAGCGGCCGACACAACCAAGATCGCACCGTCCATCTGGGCGGCACCGGTGATCATGTTCTTCACAAAGTCAGCGTGGCCGGGGCAGTCGATGTGAGCGTAGTGACGATTTTCAGTCTCGTACTCAACGTGGGCAACTGCGATCGTCACGGTCTTCGTGGCGTCACGAACCGTACCGCCCTTGGCGATGTCAGAGTAACCCTTCGCTTGTGCCAAGCCCTTCGCTGCTTGAACAGCGAGGATCGCACCCGTGGTCGTCGTTTTACCATGGTCAATGTGACCGATCGTACCTACGTTGACGTGGGGCTTGGTACGTTCAAATTTGTCCTTAGCCATTCTGGTTCACCTGCATTCGCGATCCGCACCACTGTTCTCGGGGAGATACGCTCCTCGAAAACCCTTGCTGCCGTCGACCGCGTTCACACCCACGGTTACTCGCCGGCAATTCGGCCGTGTTGATCGCATTCGATCTACTTGAAAATCGAAACGAAACAAAAACGATGTTGCACTCAAAATCAGCTCCCAAAGGGGAGCCCAACTTTGAGCGACTTGAAGCTGCTGATGGGATTTGAACCCATGACCTCATCCTTACCAAGGAGGCGCTCTACCCCTGAGCTACAGCAGCGAAGCGGGTGAAGGGAATCGAACCCTCGTATTCAGCTTGGAAGGCTGCTGCTCTACCATTGAGCTACACCCGCGTCTCTAGCCACTCGCAATGAGCCACTGGCTGCTAGTTTTCCGGATGTTCCCGCAGGCGGGCAGGAAAACTAGCAGCCAATAGCTCGCAGCTAACAGCTTCTTCCATGGGGGCTACAGGATTCGAACCTGTGTAGGCATAGCCAGCGGATTTACAGTCCGCCCCCTTTAACCACTCGGGCAAACCCCCAAATCTTGTTTTTGAATCAAAATTGTGGCTTCTGATTCAAAAGATTTCTTGTTGCGATGCATTCGCACCGTGTTCTGTGTTGTTCCCTGAACTTGATTGGCAAACTGTTTCGGTTGTCTGTTGTTCGGTTCAAACGCCGTCGGCGCTGAATCGATTTTGCAAGAGCCAACGGAGGGATTCGAACCCACGACCGGCTGATTACAAATCAGCTGCTCTGCCAACTGAGCTACGTTGGCCAGCTCAAGTTCACCCCATGCGACAACCGATCGACCGGCCTTGCGATGGGGAAGGCAGAGTGTACCGATCCGCGAACGGGCGACAAGATGGAATTGGGCCAAAATTGGCCTCCCCACAAAATTCTTGGCCGAATTTCGTCGCAAAAAGCCAAAAGGCCGGCTGGTCAAGGGAGTTCGTACACGGCGTAAGTCGAATTCCGCTGATTCGCCGCCGGATAAATCTGTACCAAAGGCAGTTCAGCTCCCACGACGCGGCGGTCCACCACAATCCAATCGCATCCGTATTGGGCCCGCATGGACCGCAATTCGTCGTACCGAATGGTGACTCGCATGGTCGAAAGTCGATTTGGGTAGACCTCGAGAAATCGTTTGGCCCATTCCCGCAGCGCGACCGCATCCTGGGGAGTGTCTTTCCAGTTCACCACTTCGGCCCGATGCGCGTACCACTTGAACGTTTGTTGGTGCCGCGGTGTCAACAAAATGGCGTCTTCCGGTGTGCTGGCACGCACGAATTGGCAAACGGCGATCCAGTCTTCCATCGTTTGACGCTGCTCGGCGTACCCCGCGTCCGCGTTCAGCCCCAGCAACCGATTGCTGACCGAAACCGGAACGCCGGTCTGAATGCGTTCCCAGCAAGCCTGAGCGAACATCCCGATCACAACCACGGTTCCGAACCTGGCAAGCCAAACGGTGGGCCGGCCGGTCTCTTGGGAGTCGGCGGAGTCTCTTCCAGAAAAAATTCGTTTCGACAAGCAAAAATGGACCACCAGGAATGCCAAGGTGAGCGGCGTGCAGGCGTCAGCCAACCGAAACCAGTAGAACCGGAGCCACTTTGCGGCTTGATCGGGGTACACCGCCGGAAGTGTTCCAATCAGCAAGCCAAGCAGGCTGATGCCCATCGCACCGGCAGCAAAGCAGCCCAAAATGCGGAAACCAATGGCTCGCTGAATGTCGCCGCAGAGGGAGTTGGTTGGGGCCAAGTTTCGCTTGGAAGCACCGTTGGTTGCAGGCGGGGGAGTTTGCCGCCAAACGGTGAGCAGGCCAGCCAAGCAAGCAAGCGTCAGCACGGCGTGGCGGAAATACCAATCCAAATGGAACGCCGCGGGCATCAAGTGGTGTGAGATCCGGAAATAGGCGTATATCCGGGCCGCGGAAATCTGCTCGGCCTCGGTGGCTCCCCAAGACATCGCCGCAGCGGGCACCAGCCCGAACAGTGCCAAGGCTCCTCCGACAAACAAGCCTCGGCTGAAGAAGGCGGGAACCGATCGGGCATCCTCGCTCGCTGGTCCGTCCGCCAATTCCGAAACCCGCCAACGTTTGGGGCCACGCTCGGTGATCCAGAACGCGAACGCGGCAGCGACCACGGACCAGCCTCCGGTCAGCACATGAAATCCAGCGGCAGCACCCAGCCAAACCCAGCCCCGTGACCATCGACGCTGGACGATTTCGGACAAGCCGAAGAGAACCAGCCCATAGGCGGGGACCTTTGCTTCGATCCCACCCACGACCCATTCACCGGCCAAGTTGCCATGTTGGATTCCCAGGATCCAAAGGATCAGGACCCACACGCTGCTCATCGGTGGCATCTGCATCGCTCGCGTCAGTCGAAGCAGACCCGCGGCCAAGATCGACCAACCAGCAATTCGCCCGATCCAGGCGGTCGCGTTGAGCGAGACGAATTGAGTCGGCCACCCGAACAGCCAGTAGTAGGTCGTGTGGGCTTTGCCCGACGATGCGAACAGATCGTTGACGCACCAATCGGGTTGCCAGAAGTTTTTGGCCTTCACCAAATAGTGAGCTTCGTTGACGCCGGGAGCAGCGTCGCCAGCGTACAAAAAACACACGCCCATCAACGCCAGCCAACTCCATCCCCCTGCTGATCGCGAGGGTTGTTCGGGCCTCTCCAAAGTAGGCGTTGGCTTCGTCACGGAACCGCCCAGCGGATCGCAGCCAACATGCTGTTGACGCTGGCTTTGCCTTGCCAAGCCAGGTCCATGGCCGTCCCGTGGTCGACGCTGGTTCGAATGATGGGCAGTCCCAGGGTCACGTTGACCGCATCGTCAAACGACAATGCTTTCAGCGGAATCAATCCTTGGTCGTGATACATGCAAACGTAAATGTCGATTCGCTCTCGCATCGCGGGCGTGAAGGCGGTGTCGGGCGACAGTGGCCCTTCGATGGTCCATCCGGATTGCCTGGCAGTTTCAATCGCAGGCAGGATGATCCGTTCTTCTTCTTGGTGGCTGAACAGTCCGTTTTCGCCGGCATGCGGGTTCAGTCCACAAACGGCGATGCGAGGTGGTAACAAACTGCCGCGACGTTGGTTGCGACGCTGAACCGTTTCGCCGGCGAGGTGGATCGTGCGAACCAGCGATTCGCTGTTCAGTTGCGAGGCCACATCGGCCAGCGGAATGTGAATGGTTTCTAAGACGCAGGCGATCGTGTCGCTGGCCAACATCATGCGAACATCGGCGGGTTTGCCGTGCACTGCCCTGCCCGCTCGATCGGCCAGCAGCTCCGTGTGGCCGGGGAAATCGATCCCCGCTTGATGCCAGGCTTCCTTTTGAATGGGGCCCGTCACGATGGCATCAACGTGGTCCGAGACCGCCGCATCAATGGCGTCGGTGACGGATCGATAGGAGGCTCGCCCGGTCGCGGCGCTGAATTTTCCTGGGGTGAAGTCATCGAGTTCTTCTGCGGTGAGTTTCCCACAATCGACAATCACCCCGTGCGGTGCGTCGCTCGGCATCGCCTGCTTTGGCAGGTCCAGAAAGTCGGCCAGCGAAATTGTGCCGGGGCAGTCACAACCGAGTTTTTTCGCGGCTTGTTGGTAGATGGCCGCGTCGCCAAACAGCAGCGGGTAACCCAGTGACTGAACCTCCGGTGAGTTCCAGACTCGAAGTGCGATTTCGGGACCGATTCCGGCGGCGTCGCCCATCGTGATCGCCAGCTTGGGGCGCGAGTGATTCGCGTCCGTCATGGCGACACCGAAGCTTTGCCACGCGGGCCCAGTCGACCGAACATGCGGTCCAGTTCATCGCGGCTGAAGAACAACGCCGTTGGCCGACCGTGTGGGCAGTGATGCGTTTCTTGGTACAAGTCCTTTTGCTCCAGCAGGCTGGTGATCTCTTCGGGGGAAAGAGGATCGCCCGCTTTCACGGCGGCTTTGCAAGCGACGGTGCTGAGCAAATGATTCAGCAAGTCCTTCGGGTTGGGGTCTCGGCCAGCACCCATCACCGATTCCAAGACCGTTCGCAGCATGTCGGCAGGCGGCTTGTTCGGCAGCATTGCCGGGTACGACTGGATCAAAATCGTTTCGCCGCCGAAGTCTTCGATTTCCAAACCGATGCGGCGGAGCGTGTCTTTGGCCTCGAGAGCGGCGGCTCGCTCGGCGGGTGTCAGTGACACGGGTTCCGGAACCAGTAACTGCTGGGCTTCCAACGAAGCGTTCTCCTGCAGCACTTTTTGGCAGACACGTTCATACAGCACTCGTTCGTGCAACGCGTGTTGGTCGATCACGACCATGCCTTTCTCGTCTTGCGTGACGAGATAACGTTGGTGCACTTGGAACCCGAGGTGGCTCACGCTGGGAGTCGGCACGCCGGATGCCTGGGCTGCGTGTTCATGGGAGCCGTGTTCGTGGGCACCGACTTGGCCGGAATCATTCGTGGAGGCGTCCCCATCCCAAGGTGTCATCTCGATGCCTTCGGCCGCGGTCGATGGTCGCTGGGAATCGACGACACCGCCCGGTGACCAAGTGTTCGAGGGAGCGAGCGGCGGGGAATGTCCGGTCGCGCCCAGCGAGGATGGAGGGGCGTGGCCCGGTGAATTGGATTCGCCAAAGGGGCGGAAGTTGGGGGTGCCGCTCGCGCCGCCCAGCAGTTGAGTGTTTGAGTTGGCGGAAGGTCCCGCAGGAGGCCCGCCGGTTCGGGCCCATTCGATCACGGACTGACGCTGCTGGTCGACTTCGTTTGGACGCATGCCCATGACCGATTCGGGAGCGGTCTGGCGTTGTTCCTCTTCGCTCATCGGGGCGGGGACAGGATTGGATCCCACGCGATGGGTCATGTCGGTTGCCAGAAATCGCTGGCGAAGCGTTTGCAGCAACCGGCTGTACACACGTCCGCTGTCGGTGAAGCGAACCTCCAGTTTCGCGGGGTGCACGTTGACATCGATCATGTCCGCCGGCATTCGCATTCGCAGAAAGCAAACCGGATGGCGACCGACCATCAACATCCCCCGGTAGGCTTCTCCCAGAGCATGTTGCAGGGCGCGGTCGCGAATGTGTCGGCCGTTGAGAAACAGGTACTGCATGCGGTTGTTGCCGCGACTGACCGACGGGTCACAGGCGTAACCGGTGATCTGAACGGTTTCGTCCTGGTTCTCGATCGAGATCAACGATTCGGAAATTTCAGTTCCGAAGAACGATTCGATCCGATCCGCCCAGCGCGTCGTCGGCAACAGGTCGAACATCTCTTTGTCGCCGTTGCGAAGGACAAAGTGAACCTTTGGATTGGCGAGCGCCAGGCGTGTGAAGGCTTCGACGATGTGGCCGCGTTCGGTTTGCGGGGTCTTCAGGAATTTTCGGCGAACCGGTGTGTTGAAAAACAGGTTTCGAACTTCGATCACGGTCCCGACCGGGCAGCCGCACGGTCCCGGTGTTTCGATCACTCCGCCGCGAATGTCGATTTGGCAGCCGCCGTCTTGGCCTTCGGCGCGGCTGCGGATGGTCATCTGAGAAACGCTGGCGATCGACGCCAGAGCTTCACCGCGAAAACCGAGGGTGCCGACGTGGAACAGGGATTCGTCGTCGGGCAGTTTGCTGGTCGCGTGACTGGTCACGGCCAGCGGCAATTGCTCCGCCGTCATCCCGCAGCCATCGTCGCTGATCCGGATCAGCTCGACGCCGCCCCCCTCGAGGCTCAATTCGATCCGAGTCGAGCCAGCATCGATGCTGTTTTCGAGCAATTCTTTGACCACCGAGGCGGGCCGTTCAATCACCTCGCCAGCGGCGATTTGATTGACCAAGTGGGCCGGCAATTGGCGGATGATGCGAGGTGGCTGGGCGGTCGTGGCGGTGGGCGTGTTCATGGCCCCAACTTACCGCGCGACGCGTGCATCGCACCAGGATCATCGTTCGGCGAAGCGGCAGATTGACCGGTTCTCGCCTCGGAGGAAACAATTCGCCAGGAAAGCCGGCAAAACCCCTCCAGTCGGCAGTGCCGCTGAATTTGCCAACCAGTTGGATTACCCGTTTGTTTTCAGCAGAGTCCTAGTGAGGGCCACCAGAATCCCCGTTCCACTCCAACGCACGATCTCCTCGGGCATGACGCGGTAGGTCGGCCGTTGTGGAACAGGTTGTAAGTGGCGACGGAGTCGAGGTCGTGGTAGTAATCCATTGCCCCGCCGATGCAACACAACGCCTCATCGTACCCGTGCATCATTGGTGAGAACTTGGCTTCGTACCCAAGATGCCACTTGCCGAATAATGCGGTCTCATAGCCGACGGAGGACAGTCGCTTCGCCAACGTCGGCCGGTCGGCGGGAAATCCCAGTTCGTTGACCAAGTGCAAGCGAATCGCATCGTCATAACGCCCGTCATTGCCATCGCAACCCAGGTCTCCATCGCCGAGGTCGTCGGCAAGGATCATCGCAATGTTCGGACGGTCGTTGGAATCGGCTCTCAGCGAAGTGGGAACGCAGGCATGAAAGCACAGAGCAGCCATCACCCAAACGGTGAGTGGGACGACCCGTGGATGGAGGTGGATGAGAGACATGTTGGAGCCTCTAGTGGTCTGTCAAAGTTAAAAGTTAGGGTTGTTCGTAGTGGACGAGGCCACGAGTCCTTGGATTTGACGCCAGTTCAGGACTCGTGGCCTCGTCCACTACCCTAAAATTAGGCTTTGACGCACCACTAGGGAGTCAAATCGGTACGCAGGTGTCATCGAGTACCGGAGCCGTTTGGCGTTCGCCACGGTTTCCACGCACAACCGGGGCCAACGCCCAAACGGCTCACGAGATGGAACCCGAATCGTTCGAGATCACGAACCCGGTTGGACGGATTTGCTCGGCAGCGTTTCCAAGCGTCGAGGCGAAACGTCCGCGGACTTGCCGATCGGGCGTTGGCCCTGGCCGGGGCGATCTTTGTCACCCAGATCCTGACGAGCTTGTTCGGCCAATGCAGTCAGTTGAGCAACGATCTCAGGACGCGTCTTGGCAACGTTGTGCTGGCAAGCAATGTCATCCACCACGTTGAACAACAGCGTTGTTGGTTTTTGCGAAACGTTGAAGTGCGGGTGTCCGGGCGATGCGTCGATCGGCAGGAACATTTTCCAGGGACCAGAACGGATGGCTTGCAGTTGATCTTGATGGTAGTAGTAGAACGCTTCGTACGGCGTCTTGGCGTTGGGTTCACCAAACAGCAGCGGAGCGATGTCGTGGCCATCGAGTTTGCGATCCGACGGCAGTTCGCAGTCGGCTAGATTTGCAATCGTAGGCAATAAATCCATCGTGGTTGCCAGTTCGTCACATTGAGTTCCGGCGGGCACTTTGCCGGGTTGCCAGACGATCGTGGGAACACGAAAGGCACCTTCGCTGGTCGTGTACCCGCGACCGTGAAGCGGCAAGTTGGAACCTCGGCTCAAGTCATCAGGATCGCGGTTGATCGGGGCGCCGTTGTCGGAGGTCCAAATCACGAAGGTGTTTTCTGCGATGCCCAGTTCAGCGAGCTGGTCCAGCATCTGACCGATCGACCAATCCAATTCTTCGACCGAATCGCCCCAGGGACCGTTCTGGCTTTTGCCGCGAAAAGCGTCGCTGGAAAACGGTGTCTTGGTGCTGCCAGGCATCGCTTGTGGAAAGTACAGGAAGAACGGTTCCTCCTTGTGTTCGGCAATCCACTGCATCGCCCGTTCGGTGTAACGCTTGGTCAATCCGTCTCGGTTGCACGGGGCTTCGATGACGGTCTCGTTTTCCATGAGAGGCAGAGGTGGCCAGTGTGATCCATCTCGCTGCCAAATTCGTTCGGTCATGTCGTCGGAGTAAGGCACTCCAAAGAACCAATCAAACCCCTGACGGGTTGGCAGGAATTCCGGTTGATCACCCAGATGCCATTTTCCAACCAATGCGGTGGCGTAGTTCTGTTGCTGGAGGATCTCCGCGATCGTGATCTCATCGGGATGCAAGCCATAGGCAGAGACAGGTCGCAGAACCGGACCATCGCGATCGTTCAAATGCATTCCGACTCGTTGCGCATAGCATCCGGTCATGATGCTGGCACGCGATGGGGTGCAGACGCCAGCCGTGACGCAGAAGTGAGTGAACGTTCGCCCTTCCCTTGCCATGCGGTTCAGGTTGGGCGTTCGATGCAACGTCGATCCGAAGGGCTCGATGTCGCCGTAACCGAGGTTGTCACAGTAGACGATGATGAAATTCGGTTTGGTTGTTTCGGCTGCCGTTCCGATGCCGAGCAACGGTGACATCGGAAGCAGCGTCATGATCCATCCGACAAGCCAACGCATCAGTTGGCCTCTTGTTGATTTTGCAATATCTCCAGCAACGCTGCGACGATTTTGGTGGTTGCTTCCTTCTCGACGTAGTTGGTCCCCAGCCATGTTTCGTAGCCGCCCAAACGATGTTGCTGCGGAGTCGGCAGGTACCCGAAGGAGCCGTTGGCGAGCTCGATCGTGAAGGTGTCTTGGAAGGGGCTGCGGTCTTTCAGTTCCAACCCCGTTTCGGTGAACGTTTCAAACGGGATCGCGGCGATTCCCAAATCGCCAATGCGAAGAGCCTGCAGTTGAATCTCCACTTCCTTGGGCCCCGCCAAAATTTTCGCGATTCGATCGGCATAGATCTCTTCGCGGCGATGGCCGCTTCTCGGATTGTCGTCGTCGACACGTTTGATTTGTTCAAAGTGCGCGATCATCTCCTGTGTCGGCTGTCTGGTCTTCAGTGTCAACGTCGTGTGCTCGGCGGAGAGTGGGACCCAGTCATGGAAATCGATCTGCTGATGGGCTTCGACGACGCGGTTGGCAACCTTCGCGGCCACCTCCTGCATTTTCTCGTAAGGACCGTACTTTCGCGGCGATTTATCAGCGAAGTTGATGTTGTTCACATCGCCGCTGGTGCCATTGGAAAGGATGCCGACAAACGGTGGTGACTGTTCGGTTGCATCGAGCTTTTCGGCAATGAACTTGGCGAAGTAGCCGAAGTAATCGGCTGAGACTTCTCCGGATCGAACGCCGCCGACGTAGTGCAGCGAATAATTTGCCAGCAGGGCGATCGGCCGACCGTCAGGGCTCTGCACTGAGACGAAGCTGATTTCGGGATCGGTCGGACCCGCGGGGCGATCCAGTTTGGAGCTGCCGCGAGGTGGATTCATCCGGACTTGATCGGTGCCGCCGAATGGGTTGCCCAACAAGCTGGCGTCGGTGACAAACCAGCGACGGTTGAAGACTTCGGACGGTTCATCCGCGCTTCCCCAACCAATCTTGGCCGGTTCCAGATTCGCCATCGCTCGTCGGATTCCGTCCGCGATCCGATGGGCAACGAAGGTTTGGTAATCCGTCAGTTTGGTTTCGTTGGCGGTTTTCAGGTCCCCGCGAGCGGTGGTTGCCGAATGGGTGTGCGTGGATGCCAACAGCATGTTGGAGACTGGCAACCCGGTCGCACCAGACACTTGCTGCTTGGCGAGATCGAAGACTTCCACGGGGATGCCGACATTGTCGCAAAGGACGATGGCAAGCTTGGTCGTGCCGTCATCCAACACCAGGCAGCGAGCGTGAAGTTCGTCATGCACATTGGTGGCTGGGATTGGTTTCCATCCCCCGACAATCAGCTCACCCAGTGGCGGCGTGATGTTGCTGGTGGCAGCTCCAGCCCGAAAAACCGGTTTGGATTCCTTGGCAGTCAGAATAGGTCCGCCACGAAATAGAAGACAGGCGATGAATAGTGAGAGAAGGACTTTTTGAGCGGCAGGCCAGAGCATGCTTCGATCCTTTCGGTTCAGGGGATGGTGGAAATGCAAGGATCAGCGAGGTACCAGTAGTTGTCGTTATAATCGAGTCGAGAGGCGAAAGAAACAAACTGCGTGTGGTGTGATCTTGACTGACCTGAATAGCCCGACTCAGAGCGGCGACACGAATCCAAGAATAGGCAAGCGATCAAAGACGTCGCTCGCCGGCATGCTGAAGGTCTTTTGTATCGCCAGCATCTTTGCCTGGTCGTTGTTGGCATTCCCAAGTTTGCTCCCATACGTCATCTGCGGATGGATTATTTGGCATCTCGTTCTTGTTCAACGTGAGCGTCCAGCCTACTTGCCTCTTGTCGCGGCATCTGTCGTCTTGCTCGTGAAGTTTCTGCCTCGTACCCCGGCTTCGATAGCACTTGGGAGCTTGATGCTGGCTGTGATTGTTTTTCGAATGCGTGCGAGCAGAAAGTTACAGCGGCGTTTGGCCGTCGGTACATCGCTCGTCTTGATGAGTCCCTACGCTCCGCCTGGTCGATGGATGCCGGGCTCTCGACTCAGCGATGACGGTATCCACAGCAACGCTCGCGGTAGCATGGCGATCGCAAAACAGGTCGCGAATGCGATTCGCCAGATGTACGGTGATTCCATCTTCCAACCTGGCTACCAGTGAAGGTGGGTCAGCTAAACTCATTGATGGTTGGTGTCTTCGCCTCGTCCGAGAGAGTCTCGATGAAATTTAATTGCTGCGTTCTGGTCGGTCTCCTGACGACTTGTTGCTTGATCCATTTGGCTGACCAAGCTATTGCGGGAGAGTTCAATACTGTGCTGGACATTGGCGATCCGGCGCCCGAATGGAACGAGTTGCCCAGCACAGATGGAAAGAAGTCATCGCTGACGCAATGGTCCGATTCGAAGGTCGTGGTTCTGGCATTCACTTGCAACAGTTGCCCTTACGCGATCGACGCGGAAGAACGCTTGATCGCACTGACCAAGGATTACGCTGAGAGATCGGTCTCGGTGATCGCGGTCAATGTCAACACGATCGAAGAGGACGCGATGCCGGCGATGAAGGAGAAAGCGAAAGAAAAGCAGTTCCCGTTCGCTTACCTCTACGACGAATCGCAGCAGATCGCCCGCGATTACGGCGCCAAGTACACGCCCCAGTTCTTTGTGCTGGATGCCGATCGGAAGATCGCTTACATGGGCGCGATGGACGACAGTCCCGATGGTCGCAACGTGACTCAGCCCCACCTCCGCAATGCGATCGATGAAGTCCTGGCTGGCAAGCCAGTGACCGTTTCCGAAACGGTTCCGGTGGGATGCCGAATTCGAATGGAACGACAACGCCGTTCACGTCGCGAACGCTGAGGAAGCGGCTGTCAATGTTCGCTAGGCCGAGGTGTGGGCCAGGTCAATCCTTGGCAGCAGGATCGATTGCCAGTGCGTCGGGGTGCAAGCGTTCCCAGATCGAAGCGTGGACCAGTGGCTCCGAGACCGATGCATCGATATCACGCACCAGGCCCTGCTGCCGATAGTGATCGAGCAACGGTTCAGTTCGGGCCTCGTAGATCCGAAACCGCTCTCGGATGCATTCCTCGGCATCGTCGGCCCGCTTCTCTGTTTTGCCCCGTTTCCGGAGACGTTTGATCAGCACATCGGCGGACACCTGAAGGTGCAGCACGTGATCGAGCTTGACTGAGTCAGCAATCAGTTGCTGGTCAAAGGCACTGGCCTGGACCTGGGTTCGCGGGAAACCATCCAACAGATAACCGGTTTGGCTGTCTGGTTGTGCCAATCGTTTGGCGACCATTTGCAACACGAATTCATCGGGAGCAAAGTGCCCCCGATCGATTCGGAGATGAATCTGCTCGCCTCGGTCCGGTTCCAAGGCTCTCAGCATTCCACCCGTGCCAATGTGCGGCACGCGGAGGGCTTTGCTCAGCAGTTCACATTGAGTGCCCTTGCCCGCACCTGGCGGACCGATGAAGACAATTCGCACAACACTGCCTGGATCAAACGACCGGGGATGTGCCGCCGCCGGCACCTTCCAGCAGTCCGCGATAGTTTCGCATCACAAGGTGACTGTCGATCTTTTGGACCAAGTCAAACGCCACGCTGACGGCAATCAACAGACCCGTGCCGCCGTAGAAACCGGCGATCGAGTAAGGAACACCCAGCGAACCGTAAACGATCGTTGGAACAATCGCGATCAGACCCAAGAAGGCAGCACCAACATAAGTGATCCGGACCATCACCTTTTCAAGGTAATCCGTTGTGCGGCGACCGGGACGATAACCAGGAATGAACGTTCCCGAATCACGCAGGTTGTCGCTCATTTCTTTTGGATTGAACGTGATGGCTGTCCAGAAGTAGCAGAAGAAGAAGATCAAGCCGACGTACAACAGGTTGAAGAAGTACGAGGTCTGATCGCTCATCGTCAAGCTGATCAGGTTGAATCCGCGGAACAAAGCACCGTCGGATGCGAACTGGCCAGCCAGGAAGCCGAACAGGACACCCGGGATCATCAGCAGCGAGCTGGCGAAAATGATGGGCATCACGCCGGCTTGGTTGATTCGAAGGGGCAAGTGCTGACGGGTGCCACCGTAGACGCGTCGACCGCGAGTGAACTTGGCCGATTGAGTTGGAATCTTGCGTTGACCCAGCGTGATGAACACCACACCGAAGACGACGACAACAAACAGCACGACCAAGATGATCAGTGTTTCAATTCCGACCTGTCCTTTGGCCAAACCGGTCAGTTCGGTCTTCATGCCCAGCACCAATTCGTAGAGTGCCTTTGGCATCTGAGCCAAGATACCGGCCATGATCAGCAAGCTGATCCCGTTGCCAATCCCGTATTCATCGATTTGTTCACCGAGCCACATCAGGAACACGGTTCCCGTGGTCATGACCAAAACGGCAACGATCTGCCAGCCAAAGAACAGCTGTTCGTTGGCGTTCATGAAGTTCGGGTTGATGCTGCTTTGCCCGTTGGCTCCCGCCATCAGCATGAACTTCAGGTACATGTAACTCTGAACCAGGCAGATCACCACGGTCAGGTAACGAGTGTATTCGTTGAGCTTTTTGCGACCTGCTTCGCCTTCCTTCTTCAGTTCTTCCAGCGGTTTGTAAACGCTTCCAAGCAACTGAAAGATGATCGACGCGGAGATATACGGCATGATTCCGAGGCCGAAGATCGTCGCTTGACGCAGATCGCTGGCCGCGAAAACACTGACCTTTTCGAAGAAGTCAGCAGCACCACCACCGGCGCCACTGTCCAAGTTCGTCGCGATCATCGGCAACGGGATGTGGAACCCGATCCGGTAAATGGCAAGCAACCCGATCGTCAACATGACCTTCTTGCGAAGCTCAGGGATCGAGAAAATGATTCGCAGCTTTTCAAACATCGATCCGTCCGTCGTCGATCGTGCAGGGTGAATTCGTCGCGCCCTACCAAGAGAAATGGTAAGCACGCACAATGTGTTTCAGGCAGAGCGAAGAGAAACTCTCATCGCCAAGGCAATCAAACTAGCAACCTAAGACCAATCGCGGAAGAACGATTGCTAGGAAGCCGAGGGTCGATTGCCAATTCTATGAAAACAGGCCTGACGAGATCGCCAAGGCCTGTTGTTGATTCAGTTGTATGGAGCATCGCGATGCAAAACGATCGCTGAGTGAGCCAATTACTTTTCGCTCTTCAAAGCAGCAACACGTTCGTCTGGCGTGCGTTTCGGAGCCAGTTTGTCCACTGTTCCGCCGGCAGCCGAGATCTTTTCTTCGGCCGACTTGCTGAATCGGTGAGCTTGGATCGTGAGCTTCTTGGTGATCTCGCCATCGCCGAGAACCTTCAGTTCGTCAAAGTTGCCTTTGGCGAGGTTCTTTGCCGCGAGGGCTTCCAGTGTGACGGTTTCGCCATCATTGAAAGCTTCGTTCAGCTTGCCAACGTTGACCGCGAAGATCGTCAATGCCCAGCGGTTGTTGAAACCACGCTTGGGAACGCGGCGGAACATTGGCATCGCTCCACCCTGGAAGTTGGGCTTGCGACTGTAACCGCTGCGGCTCTTGTGTCCCTTGTGCCCACGACCCGACGTTTTGCCGGTGCCGCTACCAGGACCACGACCGATGCGTTTTCGAGAGCGGTGTTTGGTAATACCGCGATGAACGTCGTTGAGTTGCATAGTAGTGATGGAAAGGCTGGGGGCGGGATACTGAACGGAAGGCGTCAGTCATGCTGCCCGAGTGTTTGAATGAGTGTCTGTGCCAATGGCGTCCAAGGTCTGTCGCTGCAATGCGAAGTGAACTGATTCAGCCGGTGTTGACGGGAGCAAACTGCCCCCGATGTTAGGCTTCGATCAGGTCGTCTGGGTTCAGACCACGCAAGGCGGCAATTTGTTCGCGAGTTCGCAACTTGCTCATCGCGTCGAGGGTGGCTTTGACCAAGGTCACTGGATTGTTGGTTCCATAGGACTTTGTCAAAATGTCGTGGATCCCGCATGCTTCGCAAACCGCACGAACCGCTTGACCAGCGATGATACCCGTACCAGCACCAGCAGGAATCAAGAGCACACGAGCGGCACCATAACGACCCCAGATTTGGTGAGGAATGCTGCCTTCCACCAAGGGAACGTGAATCATGCTGCGGGAAGCTTGCTTTTGCGCCTTTTGAACGCTTGGCGGAACTTCGTTGGCCTTGCCGTAGCCCCAGCCAACTTGACCGCTGCCGTTGCCGACAACCACCATCGCAGCAAAGCTGAAACGACGACCGCCTTTGACGACAGCCGCACAACGTTTGATCTTGACCACTCGGTCCAGCAGACCTGCGTCCAGACCTTGCTCTTCGTTCTTGTTGTTGCGTTTGTTTCGTGCGTTGCTCATGGCGGACTATGTTGATTCGTTGCGATGAATGTCGCGGGATGGGAAAATTAAAACTGCAAGCCAGCTTCGCGAGCGGCATCTGCGAATGCTTTGACTCGGCCGTGGTATTTGTTGTGACCACGATCCAACTTGACGGCTTTGACACCCGCCTCAGCAGCTTTCTCTGCGACCAGCTTACCAATCAAGGCTGCGGCGTCACAGTTGCCACCCGCTTTGACCTGTTCACGGACCGATTTGTCACGTGTGCTCGCACTGAAAATGGTCTTGCCCGCTTGGTCATCCACGACCTGGCAAGCAAAGTGCTTCAGCGTGCGCTGAATGCACAAACGTGGCTGGTCGGCGTTGCCTCGCAACTTGTTGCGAACATGGCGCCGGCGACGCAGGCGTTTGCTTTGGAGTTTTTTATTCTTGTCCATAGTGACGACCCACGATGATCGTTGTGAACGGATGAAATGAATGGGAACAGCGGAGCGACGCCCCGCCAAATGCGACGGCAAACCTACTTGGTGGCCGACTTACCTGGTTTGATCTTGACTTGTTCGCCCTGATAGCGAATCCCTTTGCCCTTGTAAGGCTCAGGCTTCCGAAGTGATCGAATTTCGGCGGCAAATTGGCCGACGCTTTGTTTGTCACAACCTTGAATCACAACGTGAGTCTGGTCGGGGCAGCTGACCGTCAGGTCGGAAGGGATCTTGCGATGCAATTCGTTGGCATAACCAACGCGGAGTTGCAACGTGTCACCGCTGATCGATGCCAGGTAACCGACACCGACGATTTCGAGCTTCTTTTCGTAACCCTCTTTCACGCCGACCATCATGTTCGCGACGATCGCACGGGTCAGGCCATGAAATTCTCGCGATGGACGATCGTCAACATCACGCGACACAATGACTTGGTTCGTTTCGCTATCGACCGCAACCGTCACTTCTGGACGATGTTTGAACGACAGTTTGCCCTTGGGACCTTCCACATCAATGTTGCGGTCAGCAATGCTGATCGTCACACCGGCGGGGATCGCGACTGGCTTGTTACCAATGCGGCTCATGGCTGATTACAAATGTACGGGGAGAATATGAATGGTTTGGCAAGTTGGGAGTCAACGAGTGTCAATCAAGACACTTCGCAGAGCACTTCGCCGCCGATCTTTTCGCGGCGTGCTTCGCGATCGCTGATCACACCTTTGCTGGTGCTGATGATTCGGATTCCCAAACCACCCAGCACGGGTTTGAGTTCTTTGCTGCGGCTGTACAGGCGACGGCCGGGCTTACTGATTCGGCGGATGGACTGGATCACGCGTTCTCCGTTGGGACCGTATTTCAGTTCCAAGCGAAGAAAGCCAACTGGCTCTTCTTCCAGTTTTTCTTCTTTCCAGTCCCAGATGAATCCCTCCCGTTTGAGAACATCGGCCACACCACGCTTCACGCGGCTGGCGGGGATGTCCACGAACGGTCGCTCAACGCGTACTGCGTTGCGGATTCGGGTGAGCATGTCGGCAATGGGGTCGGTCATCATGGCTGTGGTTTCCCTTTAAATATCCAAGCTCACCAGCTGCTCTTGCGAACGCCAGGGATCAATCCCGCATTGGCATTCTCACGGAAACAAATTCGGCACAAACCGAATTTGCGGTACACCGAACGTGGACGACCGCAAAACTTGCATCGGTTCTCTTTTCGAGATGAAAATTTAGGCGTGCGAAGCGCCTTGGCGACCTTGGATTTGCTTGCCACGAAAGGACCTGCGGTGTACGAATCGGGGAGCGTCTCAAGCGAGAGACGTGCGACGAATTGAAATAAAACGATGGGGTGGTTCCGGGGGGAACCGGATCAGGCCGCGCCGGCCTGTTCTTTTTCTTTGGGTTGTTTGAACGGCATGCCGAACAAACGCAACAGTTCTCGAGCTTCGTCATCGGTGTTTGCCGAGGTAACAAAGCTGACATTCATCCCTTGTGGACGAATGAATTTGTCTGGGTTCAGCTCTGGGAAAACGAGTTGTTCGTTGAGTCCCAGGGTGTAGTTGCCGTTTCCATCGAACGCCTTGCGGCTGATCCCGCGAAAGTCACGGACACGAGGAAGGACAATGGAAACCATGCGGTCCAGGAATTCGTACATGCGTTGGCGACGGATCGTCACCATGCAGCCGATTGGCATTCCCTCACGCAGGCGGAAACCTGCGATGGATTTTCGAGCGATGGTCGTGACAGGCTTTTGGCCGGAGATCTGAGTCATCGAATCGATGGCCAAGTCAAGGACTTTCTTGTCGCCGACTGCGGCACCAACACCCATGTTCATACTGATCTTCAGCAGACGTGGCACTTGGTGCACGTTCTTGTAGCCGTACGTTTCTGTCATAGCGGCACGAACGGATTCGTCGTATCGCTGTTGCATTCGTGGAATGTAGCTGGACATGTTAGGCACTGCGCCGCCGAGGAAGAAACGGCCAATAGGGTAAGGTGTGTGTGGTGGAGGTCGTCAATCAGCTGGATGCTTTGGAAGCTTTGGCTGGCGCGATTTGCCCGAGGCTATCGCCGCTGGCTTTCGCGAAACGCTCTTTGCTGCCGTCGTCCAGGAAACGGACTCCGATGCGGGTTGGTTTGCCGGTCGATGGGTCGACCAACATGACGTTGCTCGCACTCATGGGCATCTCTTTGTTCAAGCGGCCGCCCTGTGGGTTCTTTTGGCTTTGCCGAACGTGTTTCCACACGCGGGCAGCACCTTCGACAACGACCTTTTCTTTGTCGCGATCGACTTTCAAGATTTTGCCGCGATGACCTTTGTCAGCTCCGGCAATCACAATGACTTCATCGTCAACGCGAAATTTCATGGTAGTAACTTTGAGCGATAATTTGTTTGCGAATGGTGGTGGTTTCGACCGATGACTCAACGGAAGGTTGAGCAGTCGGGTCAGACCACCTCGTTGGCGAGGCTGACGATTTTCATGAAGTTGCTTTCTCGCAACTCACGAGCGACGGCACCAAAGATGCGAGTGCCTCGAGGGTTGCGGTCTTTGTCGACCAACACAACTGCGTTGGAGTCGAAACGAATGTAGCTTCCGTCAGGACGACGGGTGGGCTGCTTCACGCGAACGATCACGGCACGCACAACGGCCTTCTTCTTCACTTCGCTGCCCGGAATCACACTCTTGACGCTGCAAACGATCACATCGCCAACAGTGGCGAAACGACGCCGACTGCCGCCGAGCACCTTGATGCACATGACTTCTCGAGCACCAGTGTTGTCGGCGACATCGAGGCGGGATTCTTGTTGGATCATATCTGTTTACTTCAACGACAAAAACGTTGGACGATTGTGTGGAGGAGGTTGCGATTAAGCGTCCGTGGCGGTCGATTCTGCTTCGGGTTCACCAGCGTGAGCTGCGGCCAAGCCTTCGGCTTCGGCATTCTTACGAGCAGCACGCAAAGCGACAACGTCCACGGCGGTGCTCTTTTCGAGCACGCGAACCAAACGCCAGCGTTTGAGTTTGCTCAATGGTTCCGATTCAATGATCTCGACCTTGTCGCCAACACCCGAATCATTGTTCTCGTCGTGAACGTGACACACCGTGCGGCGGCGAATGTACTTCTTGTATTTTGGATGCTTGACCAAACGAGCGATCTCGACGCGACGCGTCTTGCTCATTTTGTCGCTGGTCACAATTCCGGCTACGACGCGTTTGGGCATGGTGCTAGGTGGACGTGCAGTGAATGGATGGGTGAGTTTGAGAAGTCAATTAAGCTTGCGGTTGAGCAAGTTGACGTTCTGTTTGGATCGTCTTGACACGAGCGATCGTTTTTCGGTTCTTCTTGATTTCGCTGGGCGTGTTCAAACGCTCGGACTGTGATTGGAACCGCAGGCGAAACAATGTTTCGGCGGCTTCAGTCGCAGTCGCGTCGAGCTGTTCGTCGCTCATTTCGCGAAGTTCGGTCAGTTTGGTCATCGAATTAGACAAAGGTCAAAGGGGATGAATCGTTCAAAGGCCAGAATCGTCTGGGTTGCAAGCCGTTTGACTCCGTAACCCCGATCAACGGAACAATCGATGTTTCGATCATTCACGTTGTTCATGTAGGTTGAAGTCTCTCGGGCGAACCCTGTCATCAACCCGCCGATCTACCGGATCGCCTTGCGATCAAGCAGAGCGACGTTCGACAAATCGGACTTTGACCGGCATCTTACTCGCCAGACGCGCAAAGCACACCTTGGCTTGTTGTTCGGTCACGCCACTGAGTTCGTATAAAATGGTTCCCGGCTTGACGACCGCGGCCCAAAAGTCAGGCTCCCCTTTACCTTTCCCCATCCGTGTTTCCAGCGGAGTGCTGGTCACAGACTTGTCGGGAAAGATTCGGATATAGAGCTTGCCTTGGCCGCGAACGTATTGCTGGGCAGCGATTCGTCCGGCCTCGATTGTCGTAGCTTTGATCCAGCCGGCATCCAATGATTGGATACCATAGTCACCAAAGACGACCGTATTGCCGCGAGTCGCGTTACCTTTTATACGACCTCTTTGGCTTTTTCGATGCTTGACCCGTTTGGGCATCAGCGCCATCGTTGTCGTCTCCGTAAGTACCTTGGTTAATCCACACTTGAATCCCGATGTGCCCCTGTGGCGTCATCGCTTCGGTGAATCCGTAATCAATCTTGGCTTGTAGCGTGCTCAATGGAATTGAGCCAGCACTTTGCTTTTCGCGACGGGCCATTTCGGCACCGCCCAGTCGACCTGCCATTTGGATTTTGATGCCTTTGGCACCGGCGTCCATCGTCTGTTCGAGCATTCGTTTCATTGTGCGTCGGAAGCTGGATCGCTTTGCCAGTTGCTGAGCGATGTCCTCGGCGACCAACTGACCTTGCAGTTCAGGTCGGCCCACTTCTTCCACTTTCAGGTTGATGCGACGTCCGACCAGGTTCTGCAGTTCGGCTTGCAGGATCTCAATTTCCTGGCCCTTCTTGCCGATGATCAAACCTGGGCGAGCGACAAACAGCATCACCCGTACTTCATCGCGGGTGCGTTCGATCTCGATGCGATCGATGCCCGCACTTTTGTATTGTGATTTCTTCGGGTGCTTGGTGATGAACTCGCGAATCTTGCGATCTTCCACCAGCAGGTCCGCAAAATCCTGCTTCGAGGCATACCAACGACTTCCCCAACCACGGGTGACGCCGGTACGAAACGCAATCGGATTGACTTTTTGACCCATGGGAGAGTGCTGAGTGCTTAAGGCAGGGAGTTGAATAAACGGTGTTGTATCAGGTGTCAGAGTGAATCACAGAGCAAGTTGCTCGTGCGAGTCATTTCACTCGACGCTTTCGATGTGTGTCAGGCCCACACGAATGTGGCTGGAGCGTTTCTTGATCATGAACGCCATCCCGCGAGCACGCGGTTGAATACGTTTGAACATCGGTCCGCCATCAACGCGGACGTCGGTGATGACCAACTCCTCGATGCGATGACTTCGGCCGCTGTTTTGATCTGGGTCTTGAGCGTTCCCGACAGCACTCTTGATCACCTTCTCAAGCATTCGAGCTCCACGTTGGGGCTGATACTTCAGGGTGTCCAAGGCTTCGTCGGCAAACATGCCTCGAACCAAGTCGGCAACCAGGCGCACCTTTTGTGCGCTGATGCGGGCGTTCTTATGATATGCGTTGAATTGAGACATGTCTGTCGCTAGATCGTTTGACTCGTGAATTTCACCAACCGGATGGAGGGCCGCTTTGGATTAGCGTTTACCCTTGCCGCCGTGACCTTTGAAGGTCCGTGTGGGAGCAAACTCGCCGAGTTTGTGACCCACCATGTCTTCGGTCACCAACACTTTGATGTGCTGGCGTCCGTTGTGAACCATGAACGTGACGTTCACGAATTCTGGAACGATCGTGCAAGATCGCGCCCATGTCTTGATCGGTTCTTTGGAGCCAGTTTCGGCTGCTTTCTGAACTTTGAAAAAGACTTTCGGGTCAACAAAAGGACCCTTCTTACTGCTTCGACTCATGATTTTTTACCGGAGTTGCCGCTGAAAGGGTGGCCTACTTGTGGAGTTTCAATTGACCGTAGCGACGACTCTTGCGTCGGCGAACGATCGACGAATTGCTTGGTTTGCGTTTCTGACGCGTGCGTCCGCCCTTGGCACTCTTGCCTGATGGGCTGACCGGGTGACGTCCACCCTTGGTTCGGCCTTCACCACCACCGTGCGGGTGATCGACTGGGTTCATGGCAGTACCACGAACGTGAGGTCGGCGACCGAGCCAGCGTGAGCGGCCCGCTTTACCGAGGACGACGTTCATGTGGTCGCTGTTGCCAACTTGGCCAATCGTTGCACGGCATGCACTGGGCACTCGGCGGACTTCGCCAGAGGGCAACAGCAGCTGAGCCCAATCGGCTTCGCGGGCTTGAAGGGTGGCTTGTGTTCCCGCTGAGCGGCACATCACTGCTCCGCGTCCGGCTCGCATTTCAATGCAGCAGACCGAGGTGCCCAACGGGATGTTCTTCAGTGGCAGACAGTTGCCGACCACGGGAGGAGCGTCGGGGCCGTTTTGCAGTTTGTCGCCAGCGGCAACGCCCGTTGGTGCGATCACGTAAAGCTTGGCACCGTCAGGGTACTTCAGCAATGCGATCCGAGCTGTGCGGTTGGGGTCATATTGAACCGAGTCAACCGTTGCAACCATGCCGTCTTTGACGCGACGGAAGTCGATGACACGGTACTTTTGCTTGTGTCCACCACCACGGTGACGTGAGGTGATCTTGCCTTGGTTGTTCCGTCCGCCGGTTTTGCTTTTTGGACGCAGCAAGGAACGTTCTGGCTTGTAGCCAGGCGTCAGTTCCTTGAAGTCGCTGACCGACGCGTTGCGTCGGCCGGCGCTGGTCGGCTTGTAGATTCGGATGCCCATGAGTATCGCTTTTTCGTGCGAGCTGTTTCTGTGCGGGGAAGTGTTTTGTGGTGATCGGTGTCAGAACTTGGGTGAACCCAATGCTCTTCACTGTGTCCTAGAAGAAGTCGATTCGGTGATCTTCGTGGAGTGACACGATCGCCTTTTTCCAGTCGCTGGTGCGGCCGATTTTGTGGCGGAACCGGCGGGCTTTCCCTTTGCGGGTTTGGGTGCGGACCTTGACGACTTTGACGTCGAACAGATGTTCAACAGCCTTTTTGACGTCGAGCTTGGTTGCGTCGCGGTGGATCTGGAACGCGTATTGGTTGTTCCGGGTCGCGCGGTGCACACCTTTTTCGGTCACGAGCGGTTTGAGCAAGACCTGGTGGGGTTCCAGTTCGATCTTGCGTTCAACGGGTTTGGGTGGTTGGATCGCAGACATGTTAGGCCGCTGCCTCCGCTTCGTTGGTGTTCTGGGTGGAACCGGCGAATGTGCCGTCTTTGACTCGATCAAGAGCTTCTTGTGTGAAGAGCACTCGTTTCGGAGTCAGCAGAGTCAGTGCGTTCAGTTGGCGAACGGGTTCAACCGTCACGCCACTGATGTTGCGGCCACTCTTGAAGATGACTTGGTCATCGTTGGCAGTGGCGATCAACGTGGTGGTCTTGTCCAGGCCCAGGTTCTTGAGGATCTGAGCGATTTGGCTGGTTTTGGGTGCGTCCAGCTTGATTTCGTTGATGATCACGATTTCGCCATCGTCAATGCGAGAGCGGATGGCCATGCGAGTGGCGATCTTGATCGCCTTCTTGGGCAGGCGGTAGCTGTAATCGCGAGGTTTGACGGTGCGTGCGACGCCACCACCACGGCGAACATTGGTTCGCTTGGAGCCGGCCCGAGCGTTGCCCGTTCCTTTTTGGCGGTACATCTTTTTGTTGGTGCCGCTGACTTGGCCACGGGTTCGCGTGTTGTGCGAGCCTTGGCGTTTGTTGGCTTGGTACATGACCACCACGTCGTGCAGCAACTGCTTGCTGACTCGGTTGGCGATTTGTTCGGTGTCGATCTCGTACTGCCCGACTTCTTTGCCGGATGCGTCGAGGATAGGTAGGTTTGCCATGTGTGTATTCCTCAGCCGACTTTGTTGGTTTGACGAATCGAGACAAAGCCGCCGTTGGGGCCAGGAACCGCACCGCGAATCATGAGCAGATTGTTTTCTGCGTCGACGCGGACGACTTCGAGGTTGCGTGTGGTGACGTTGGCGTTGCCGTACTGGCCAGCCATTCGTTTGCCTTTGAATGTTCGGCTCGGTGACGCACTCATGCCTGTACCACCAGCGTGGCGGTGGCACTTCTTCACACCGTGCGTGGCACGTTGGCCAGCGAAGTTGTGGCGTTTCATGACGCCGGCGAAGCCACGTCCTTTGCTGGTGCCGGTGACATCCACCTTTTTGACTTCGTTGAATTGCTCAACGGTCAGGGTGTCGCCGACAGTGGCGTCGGCTGATCCACGGAACTCGCGGATGAATCGCTGTGGTTCGCAGTCTGGCTTGGTGGGAGCTTCGATGCCAGCGGCGGAGCGCTTCTTGGAGCGTTTGCTTTCGATGGTAGCGACTTGGCCACGCTCACTGCGTTTGGCCAAGCGGCGAGGTTTGTCTTCGAAACCCAGTTGAACAGCTTCGTAGCCGTCGCGATCTTTGCTGCGGACTTGCAGCACGTGGCAAGGGCCAGCTTGCACGACCGTGACGGGAACAGCGGTTCCGTCTTCCAGGAAGATCTGAGTCATCCCGATTTTACGGCCAAGGATAGATGGTGACATAACAGTTCCTGCCCGCGGTTAGCGAGCGATGTGCGATTCGTTAGGAGTTCCGAGACTTTCGTGACGATCGACTCAGTTGGTCGGCAAGTGCCGGGGCTGAGTGATTTCGTCGCGACATCCGTCCATGCGGAAAACCGTGACCAATTCGTGTGTGTGATGGGTAACTTGAGTCGGTCCCCGGTGAAGTGGCTTGTTGCCGTGGGGTCCGATCTTGTCCTGACGGGGAGGCCGGTGGAGAGCTGGTCTTGCTCGCAGGGTTTCCTGTGAGTGCTGGATCAGTGTCGGCTCTTTGTCAGTTGAATGCCGGGGTTGCGAAATGCGATTGTCGACCAATCAGCGGGCGGACGCCTTGATTTTGATATCGACACCAGCCGGCAGGCTGAGCTTGTTGAGTGCTTCGATCGTCTTGGCGGATGCCTGAACGATGTCCACCAAACGCTTGTGCGTTCGGATTTCATATTGTTGGCGAGCCTTCTTGTTGACAAAGGGGCTCGACAGGACTGTGTATTTTTCGATTCGAGTTGGCAAAGGGATGGGGCCATGCACGATGCTGGCGGTCGCTTTGACGGTATCGACAATGTCGCGGGCACTCTGGTCCAGCACGGCATGGTCGTACGCTTCCATTCGAATGCGGATGACTTCGCTGGGGCCGGTTGACACTGCTTACTTCCAAGTCGTGAACGAGAAATGAGTCAATTCCTCACCGCAACTTTGCTGTGAGGAGGCGAGAATGTACGGCTGACGTCATTGAGCGTCAACGGCTTTTGAACAATTGATTAAAAAAAGCCGTCGAATTTGCCAGGATTGAACTTGGCAGCGGGGGTGTTTGGCCTTAATCGACGCTGGGAGGCGTGTTTGGTGCTTCGCGGAACCCGCCGTTGTTGACGTTTGGGTCAACCGAGGCAATGGTCATCGTCGCGTTTCCTGCGGTTCCTTGAGTCGGTGTTGCGGGAGTTGTCGTGAATCGACGAAGCGGGGTGGGGTGAGGTGGCGTTTCGGGCGTGCTTGGGGTGGGTGCTTGCGGGGTTTTGTCTTGCGTTTCCTAGTTCGGTCTTGCTGTGCTGTGTCTTGTTGTTCCGGGTCTTGTCGTTCTGGGTCAGTCGGTGTGCGTGGGTAGGTTGTGTTTCATTGGGGGTGTCTGTGTTTGGGTTGTCAGCGAATCGTTGTGGGTGGGGCTTTCGGGGCTTGATGGTTGCTGGCTTTTTGGTCGGCGGCGGCTTGTTGGGTGTCTCGCGTTGTTTGTCGCCTTCCTCGGCAGGTTTGGGGACTCATCAGCAATTGGGGTTGCCGCCCTGTTCCATGCGTTTGCTGTTTGGGGTGCGGTGTCCTGCGTGTGGAATGACGACGTCGTGGAGTTGGTTGACAAGGGGTGAGTTGGTTGCGTCTGCGCAGGCGAATGTTTCGGGGATGCTGCTTGGTTTGTTTGTGTTTTTGTTGTTGCTGGTGGCGGTTCGTGTGGCCTGGAGCGGGCGTCGTCCGTCCGTTGAGGCGAACTGGTGGATGGGGTTTGGTGTCGTGTTGATTGGTGTTCTCAGTGCGGTTGAATGGCTTGTTCGATTGCAGTTGGATTGAATTTTCCAGTCAAAAGTTTGATTCCCCCTACACGAAAGTGGCGGGTGCGTGAGAGAATGCCGCCCGTGTCGGTCACTCAGTGGCTGGCGAGTTTGGTTTTTTCCTGGCAATTTCCCTCTTGGCGTCAAAATGAGTGACACCTTCAATCCCGACACGCCCAACATCGACGCTCCTGCAATCGATTCGCCCACGACGGATCCAGAGCCAGCGGAATTTGAAGTGAAGATGGCCTCGCGAGTCGATCGCTTGCCGCCGTACATGTTTGGTCGCATCAACAGTTTGCTGTACCAGAAGCGTTGTGCGGGAGACGATGTGATCGATCTTGGGATGGGGAATCCCTCGGATCCGCCGGACCCGGTCGTGATTCAGAAGCTGACTGACGCGGCGTCGGATGTTGGCAATCACGGTTACAGCAAATCCAACGGGATCACGAATTTGCGTCGTGAGGTGGCCAGCAAATATCACCGAAAATACGGTGTGAGCTTGGATCCAGAAGGCGAGATCATCGCTTGTTTGGGGAGCAAGGAGGGCTTCTCGCACATGTGTTTGGCTCTGATGGGGCCTGGTGACACGGCGATTATTCCCTCGCCCTATTTCCCGGTTCACATGTACGGCGTGATTCTGGCTTCCGGAAATGTTGTGGCGCTGGACGTCGCGGATCCGGATAAGTTCCTGAGTAATGTGGCCTACACCTGCGAGAATTTGACGCCTCGCCCGAAGGTTTTGATCGTCAATTATCCCCACAACCCTTCGTCGGCTGTGATCGAAGCGGACTTCTTTGTCGAGGTCGTTCGGCTGGCGAAGAAGTACGGCTTGATGGTCATTCATGACTTCGCTTACGCCGACGTGGCTTTCGATGGCTATGTGCCGCCGAGTTTTCTGTCGGCGCCTGGGGCCAAGGACGTGGGCGTTGAGTTCACGACGATGAGCAAGGGGTACAACATGGCCGGTTGGCGTGTTGGTTTCTGTGCTGGGAATGCGGACATGGTCCGTGGGTTGGGTACCATCAAAGGTTACTACGATTACGGCATGTTCCAGGCCATTCAGATCGCGGCGATCGTTGCTCTCCGTGAGACCGAGGCAACTGTTTTGCAGCAGTCGCAGGTTTACCAAGGCCGGCGTGATGTGCTGGTCAGCGGTTTGCGTCGACTGGGGTGGAATGTCAATCCGCCCAAGGCAGGCATGTTCGTGTGGGCAGAGGTGCCGGAGCCTTGGAAGAGTCAGATGAGCACGATGGATTTCGCGATGAAGTTGCTGGAGGAAGGCAACGTTGCTGTCAGCCCAGGCAGTGGCTTTGGTGCGGCTGGAGAAGGCTATTTGCGGATGTCATTGGTTGAGAATGAGCATCGGTTGCGGCAGGCGGTCCGGCAGATCGGGAAGTGTTTGTCGCCCGGTAGGAAGGGTGCTGATTCGGTCGCCTCGTCGGCTTCGTAGTCGTTTTTTATTCGTGCTGGGGTTTGCCGGGCGCGATGGTTTGTGTTGGTCGGCCGGTTTGGGTCGTGGTTGGTTCTTGAGGTGACATCGAGATGCGTTTGGGTTTGGCTCTGAGAGCTTTTTGGAAAGCGATGTTTGACCGTCAAGTCGCCGAGCGCGTCGCGCTGGCTCTGGATGGCGTCGATTTGGCGTCGCAGTCAGTGGCGGAATCCACGCCGGCAGTCGTGGGGAAAGAACCGGTGGGGGGCGCCCCGCGGGAGTCTGCTCAAAGCGATGCTGTCACGTTGTTGGCGGCGCTTCAGCGGGACGCTCGTTTGGTCGATCTGATCCATGAGAATCTGGATCAGTACGCGGACGATCAGGTTGGTGCGGCGGCTCGCCCGTGTTTGAAACAGTGCCGTCAAACGCTGGATCGGTTGTTGGGGATCGTTCCGCTCGTGGAAGTGGGTGACGGGCAGGTGCTTCCGGTGGATGCGTCCACTTCCTCCGCTCGTTTGCGCTGGGTGGGTGAGTCCAGTGGTGCCTCGCAGGGCAAGGTGGTTCATCATGGTTGGGTTGCCACTCAGGTTCAGTTGCCCGCTTGGTCAGGCAGTGCCGACGACGCGTTGGTGATTGCTCCGGCGCAGGTTCAGGCTCCCTGATTCGTCGCGCGATGCCCTCCCCCGGAAAGCTCGCTGAACGCTCGTTTTCCGACCCCTCCCAACTTCGAGGTCGTGCAGTTTTTTGGTGCTGGGTTTTGGCGGGTTTCTGCAGCAACCACCAATCACAACCCGAAGCGCGAGCGAGGGACGCCCCAACTCCCACGACGGCCCCATCCGGGGCGACCGTTTGTTTTCCGGCATCGGTCTCTCGGGGCTTCCGCCCCGAGCTAACCATGACGGCCCCATCCGGGGCGATACCCAGACGCCCGCCACCATTGTGCTGCAAGTCGTTGCTGGGTCGGCACTGAAGCGCTGCGCGGCCTCGGTTAGGTGGGGGCGCTGCGTAGCAGCACACCCCCGGAAACCGTGCCTCCCGAGAGACTCTCCGTCCCGCCGTGGGGTTTGCATGTCCATCGGTGGCGCTATCGCTTACCGGCGGCTACCATCTTGCATCCCTGCCGGGATGAAAACTTGTGCAAGCGACAATGCTCTCCAGCCCAAACGTTCAGCAGCCCAGGCGAACGCCCAAGCGGCTCACATCGTTTTGTCCGATCATTTCTGCCGACGTGCTTAGTACTGGAAGCTGTCCGCGTCTTCTTGGGGAGCTGCTTGGTAGCCGTAGGGTTCCATGCTGCTTCCTGCTCGGCCTTGGCTGAGGCTTCGTACGGCTCCGGAGTAGCCGAACATCTCTTTGAGTGGAGCGTGGGCAGTGATCACGGTCATGGCTCCACGGCTTTCGGTGGAGGCGATGATGGCGCGGCGTTGCTGCAGGTCGCCCACGATCTCCCCCATGTAGTCTTCTGGCGTGGTGACTTCGACTCGCATGACGGGTTCGAGTAGCACGGGGCCTGCCGCTTGCAGTCCGCTTTCAAAGGCGTCGCCGGCAGCGATTCGGAAGGCAACTTCGTCGCTGCCTTCTTCTGCCATTTCCGCGTCCAGCACATCGATTCGGACGCCCGAGAGCGGGAAGCCAGCGATCATCCCGCCGCCTTCTGCTCGGTCGCGGAGTTCTTCGATGGCGGCGCTACGGACGGCGTTGGGGAGGCCGACGTCGGGCGGGAGTCGGTCGAACACGACGACAGGGTCGGATGGGGTTTCGGTGGGGCTGATCTTCACTTTCAGGCGAGCGAACATTTGTGTGGATCCGACCACTCGGTTGCATTGGCCGACGATTTCGGCTTTGCCGCCGATGGTTTCACGGTAGTTCACGCGAGGTTTGTAGAACTTGACGTTCAATCCGAAGTCGCGAGTCAGGCGGTGCTGGATGACCTCGAGATGGAGTTCGCCCATCCCGCTGATGATCGTTTGCCCGATCTCTTCGTTGTCGATCGCTCGGAAGGTTGGGTCCTGTCGGCGGAGCATGTCGAGTGTTTCTTCGAGTTTCTTTCGGTCGGCAGTGCTCTCCGGTTCGATTGCCATGGACAACACTGTTTCGGCGAACTTGATGCTGGGCAGTTCGATCGTCTCTTTGGTGTCGCAAACGGTGTCGCCTGTGATGGCAAATCGGGGGCCGATCACGCAGCAGATGTCGCCTGCACCGACGGAGTCCACTTGTCCGTCGCGTTCCTTTTTGGAGGCGTGGATTTGCCAGATTTGGGCGATGTTTTCCTTTTTGTCTCGGTTGGGGCACTGCACCCGTGAGTTTTGTTTGAGCTCCCCGCTGTAGATCCGGATCCAGTAGTTGTCGCCCGTTTTGGCGGGCAGGATCTTGAAGACGAGTCCGCAGAAAGGCTCTTTGGGGTCTGGGTTTCGCGAGAGCGTTTGGTCTGGTTTTTTGGGGTCGTGGCCTTCAACGGGCGGGCGGTCCAGGGGGCTGGGCAGGAAGTTTCCGACGCCGGTCATCAGGGGTTGGACTCCGATGCCATGCAGTGCCGAGCCGCAGAAGACGGGTTGGATGATTCGTTCCAGGCAGCCGTGTCGGAGTGCTGCCAGGATGACTTCGCGAGGGATTTCCTTTTCCTCCATCGCGAGGGCCATGGCCTCTTCGCTGATTTCGTAGACCGCCTCCATCATCTGTTCTCGCCAGATTGCAGCGTCGTCGGCGAGTTCGGCGGGCAGTTCGGTCTCTGTGATCTGCTTGCCTTCCGTTTCTGGGTCGAACTGCAGGAGTTTCATGTCGACCAGGTCGATCACGCCGCGGAACGGGTTGTCGACGTGGGCGGGGCCTTCTCCGACCGGCAGTTCCACCGCGACTGGTCGCCCGCCGAGTCGTGGTCCGATGTCGTTGAAGACGGTCTCGAAGCTGGCGCCTTCGCGGTCCATTTTGTTGATGAAGACGATCCGTGGGACTTCGTAGCGGTCGGCCTGGCGCCAGACGGTCTCGCTTTGGGCTTCCACGCCTTCACGGGCAGAGAAGACCACCACGGCCCCGTCGAGGACTCGGAGGCAGCGTTCCACTTCGGCGGTGAAGTCAACGTGTCCGGGCGTGTCGAGGAGGTTGATGTTGTAGTCGCCCCAGGCGTACTTCACGCAGGCGCTGAAGATCGTGATGCCGCGTTCTTGTTCCTCGGGGTCGTCATCGGTGTCGGTGGTGCCGTGGTCCACTCGGCCGACCCGGTGTTTCGCCCCGCTGAGGTAAAGCATTCGCTCAGTGACGGTGGTTTTCCCCGCGTCGATGTGGGCGATGATACCGATGTTGCGAATCTTGGATATGTCGGCGGCCATGGCGAGTCGGTGCGGTGGGAAGCGGTTTGGGGCGGGTGCGCAAAGAAAAATCGCGATCCGGCAGAGCCGAATCGCGACCAATTGTGAACGTTAGAGGGCGTTGCGCGTAGCGGCTGAATATGAATTCAGACGTTCGCGGCAGATCACCAAGCGAAGTGAGCGAATGCCTTGTTGGCGTCAGCCATGCGGTGCGTGTTTTCGCGTTTGGTGTAAGCGGCGCCTTCTTTCTTGAAGCCAGCCAGCAGTTCATCGGCCAGTTTCAAGGCCATTGGGCGGCCCTTTTTGTCGCGGACAGCGGACAGGATCCAGCGAATCGCGAGGCTCTGTTGGCGAGCCTTGTTGACTTGCATTGGGACCTGGTAGCTGGCACCACCGACTCGCTTGCTGCGAACTTCGATGTAAGGCTTGATGTTTTCCAGGGCTGCTTCGAAGACTTCGATGGGAGTCTCTTCGCCTTCGTGGCGTTTGCCAATCTCATCCAGGGCATCGTAGAAGACTCGCTGAGCGGTGGTCTTCTTTCCGTCCAGCATCAAGCAATTGATGAATTTGCTAGCCAGCAACGAGTGGTGCCGCGGGTCGCCTTTGAGTTGCGAGCGGCTGGAAGTGATGCGTCCCATGAATGTCAGATCGAGCTACGAAGGGAATGGGTGGGTTGGAAACGACGGATGCCGAGAAGAGGAAAGCCGAAGCTTTACTTCTTGGCTCCGTAACGGCTGCGGGATTGCTTGCGGCCATCGACACCCAGTGCATCGCGTGAACCGCGAACAACTTGGTAACGAACACCGGGCAAATCGCGAACGCGGCCACCGCGAACGAGCACGATCGAGTGCTCTTGCAGGTTGTGGCCTTCGCCGGGGATGTAAACCGTGACTTCTTTGCCGTTGCTCAATCGAACCCGGGTGATTTTCCGCAGAGCCGAGTTTGGCTTCTTGGGGGTCATGGTCCGGACTTGCAGGCAAACACCCTGTTTTTGAGGGCATTTCTCGAGAACCGGCGACTTGCTCTGGCTCTTCTTCTGCTTCCGGTTTTTGCGGACGAGTTGATTGATGGTTGGCATGAAAACAATGCAATTGAACGGTGATGTGTCGCGGCACGCAACTTGGGCCGAGATTTTTGCAAGCGGCGAAGTATGGCGGCTGTGCCATTTCTGTCAAGGCCGAAATGCGGTTGAAACGCATTCTGGTGGCATTCTGGGGCGTTTGCAAGGACTCCCCATCCCGATGTCGTGACAAAGCTTCGCGAATCGCGTGGCTTCGAATGAATCTCTTTTCGTCTGGGTGTGGAGTGTTCCCCAGTTTTCTTCGCTGTGGCAGGATGATTTGCCGAGGAAACAGGTCTCGTTGTAGAACGATTGTCCTTGCCGTCGCCACCATCCATGTTTTTTGCTTTTGACTCTTGGTGACCTTGTGAACCAGCCTCGCGAAATCCTTTCGTCACCGAAGTGGCCGCTTTCGGTCGGGGCTCCGGTCTGGGCCTGCGACGGTTGGGCTGGCGTGGTTTATCCCTCCAAGACCCCGCGGAGCGAATGGCTTGCGTGGTACACGCGGACGTTCAACACCGTCGAGGGAAATAGCACGTTTTATGCGGTCCCCAGCGAGTCCACTTTTCGCGGTTGGGCCGAGCAGGCAGCTGAGGGATTTGAGTTTTGCTTCAAATTTCCCAAGCGAATCTCCCACGACAGCATGCTGCAGGACTGTGACGAGGAAGTGCGAGAATTCTTATCGCGGTTGCGAGTGATTGCCCAAGCGGATCGGTTGGGGCCGACGTTCTTGCAGTTGGGGCCCCAGTTTGGTCCGGATCGGTTGCCAGTGCTGGCTCGGTTTCTCCGCCGTTTGCCGCGTGAATTGCCCTGGGCGGTTGAGTTGCGGCATCACGATTGGTTTGATTCCGGGGACCAGGAAGCACGCGTGAACGAGCTTCTGAGAGACCTGCAAATTGACAAGGTCACCTTCGACAGTCGGCCGCTGTTTCAATCGCCGCCAGAAGATGCCATCGAAGAAAAGTCGCAGGTTCGCAAGCCACAAACGCCGGTTCGGCAAACCGTCACTGGTCAGCGTCCAATGCTTCGCATCGTGGGACGCAATCGAATTGAATTGACTCAATCGTTTCTGGATCAATGGTTGCCGATCTTGGTCGGCTGGGTGGAGGCGGGGTTGCGTCCGATCGTGTTCACTCACACGCCTGATGATCGCTTGGCACCTCGGTTTGCTGAGTTGTTGCTCGCAAAATTGGCCGGCGAGATGCCCGGTGTGGACTTCACCCTGCCCCGCCCTCCACAATCTCCCGAACAACTTTCGCTGCTGGATTGAGCCAATCTGTTGCGGCGCACTTTCAATCGGCTTCTCCTCTCAGGGTTTTCTCATGCAACATCTGGATGTTCGAATTCACAACAACGTGGCAACCGTGTTGATGGATCGGCCGGAAAAGCATGGCGCGCTCAGTCCCGGGTTGCTGTTTGATCTCAACGAAGCTCTCGGTGATGTGCATCAAGAGAAGCGTGTTCGGGCGGTCGTGCTGTCCTCGCGAGGTGATCACTTTTGCTCGGGAGTTGACCTGCAAGTGTTCCAACAGATCGCGGATTTGCCCGAGTCCGAGCGGATGCAGCAATGGTTCGAATACTGGCGAGCGGTTTCCGAGACCTGCGAGAAGATGCTGCGATTCCCCAAGCCCATCATCGCGGCGGTGGACGGCGCCGCGATTGGAGCCGGTTTCGCCCTGATGCTGGCGTCGGACCTGTGCGTTGCCAGCAAGCGAGCGACCTTCGCTGCTGACGCCGCTCGCCGTGGCTTGGTCGGAGGCGTGACGACGGCGTTGTTGTCCTTTCGGGTTGGCGCGGCCGCCGCTGCCAGGCTGACTTTGGCGGGCGAAACCATTGATGCCAACGAAGCCCAACGCTTGAATTTGCTGTGCCAATCGCCGGTGGTGTCGGACCAAGTTTGGGTGGTGGCCAGCGAGTGGGCGGCGCGCTGCAGCGAAGGGCCTTCCGAAGCCGTCCAGGCGTCCAAGCGATTGCTCAATGAAAGCGTCGGCGAAGCGTTGCTGACTCAGATCTCGGCCGCGGCCGCGGACAGTGCGTCCGCTTGCACGACGGAATCCGCCGCCGAAGGGGTTGCCGCGTTCCTGGAAAAACGCAAGCCAAGCTGGCCGTAGTTGGCTGGTGGATAGCTGGGCTGCGTCAACTAGGTGGAGGATTGCCGCGTTTTCATAACCCGACGCGTGACGGCCTGTTGATTGAATCCTAACCCATAGCGTGAGCGAGGGATCGCAACGAGCCTGTGGGTCCCTCGCTCACGCATCGGGTTGTGAACTCGAGTGAATCAACAAGCCGGTGAGCGAGGGAATCAACGCAACTCGATTCCGCTTCGGGTTATGACGGAGAGCTAGTTGGCGAGGTACCAGTCAGATGCGTTTGCGGTAGCAAACTCGGTAGACCGGAATGCCCATCTTGCGACTGCGGCGTTCGAAGTGGGTGTGGAAGTCCAGGTCGTGGGTGGATTCCCGCTGAGTTTCCGGCAACGGCACGCCCAGTTCCGGTGCGATTTCGGCGATCAATTCCACGGTCAGCTCAAAGTAATCCAACACGTCCGTCCAGAAATGCAGCCGGCCGCCGACGCGGAGGCAGCGACTGAAGTTGAGAATGTTGTCGTGACTGAGGACGCGACGTTTTCGGTGCCGTTTTTTCCACCACGGATCGGGGAAGTAAACATGAACGGCTTCCAGCGATCCGTCTTCGATTCGTTTGCCCTCGTCGGTGACCGCAAACAGCGGGGTGGCGTCGCCGGCCAGCATCTTTGCGTTGGCTCGCTCTCGTTTGGCCAGCCTGGCGGCGGCGTGAGCGGCGTATTTGCGAGCGATTTCGATCCCGAAGTAATTGTGCTCGGGGCGACGATCGGATTCCGTCTGAATGAACAGCCCTTTCCCGCTGCCGACTTCGATTTCCAGCGGTTGATCGTTGCCGAATAGCGATTGGCTGTTGATCACTGCCGGCAAATCCTCGGGCGTTTTCAGCCAGGAATCCAGGTCCAAGGCGGGGTTGGGTTTTCGGAGGGCGGCGCGAGGCATGCGAACGAAGCTGTTGAGGGAAAGGCGAAAGACGGTCTGCCGTCATCGTAACGCGACGCAAAATCTCTACAATCTTGCCTTCCCGCTTTCTTCCCGGCTCGATTTGCCTCCCCCTAACGGATCCAGCACCTGCATGGCTGCGACGACAAATAATTTCGATGGACTTCGCGTGGCCGCTTTGGAAAGCCGACGGGCCGACGACATGACGCGGCTGATCAGCAAATTCGGGGGCGACGCCTTTGTCAGCCCATCGATGCGGGAGGTGCCGATCGAACCCAATCGGGCGGCGATCGACTTTGCCTATCGGATCATCACGGGCGACATCAGCATCGTGATTTTGATGACCGGCGTGGGATTTCGGTACCTGCTCAAAGCCACCGAAAAGCACGTCGAACAACAGCGTCTGATCGATGCTCTCAGCGATATCACGACGATCTGCCGGGGCCCGAAACCGGTGGCGGTGATGCGAGAGTTTGGACTGAAGCCCACTCACCGCGTGCCGGAGCCGAACACCTGGCGGGAACTGTTGCAAACCATTGACGCTGGCATCCCCATCGCCAATCAGACAATCGGAATCCAAGAGTACGGCGTCAGCAACACGCAGTTGATCGCCGGCTTGGAAGCTCGCGGTGCGATCGCCGAATCGGTCAAAGTTTACGGCTGGGAATTCCCCGAAGACACACAGCCTCTGAAGGCCAACACGCTGGCGCTCGCGGAAGGCGAACGAGACATCTTGCTGGTCACGAGTGCTCACCAAGTCGTCAACTTGCTCCGCATGGGCGAAGAACTCGGGATCACCGATTCACTTCGTGAGGGGTTGTCCAAGACGGCGATCGTGTCGATCGGGCCCACCACCAGCGACATGTTGCGAGAGCATGATCTGGCCATCGCGATGGAACCGTCGCATCCCAAGATGGGGCACCTGGTCAGTGAGGCGGCTCGCGATGCCAAACGCTTGGTCGACGAGGTTCGATCTGAATCGTCGGCCACTCGAACGCCCAACTCTCAAACGTCTGTCTCTCTGCGGGCAGATGATTCCAGTCTCATTTCTGCTAGCAAGACGCCCATGCCTGCCATCGATGACCACCCCTCCCAGTCCAGTTTGTTCATGCGTGCCTGTCGTGGTGAGCCCACGCCTCGCACACCGGTTTGGATGATGCGGCAAGCCGGTCGCTACATGCAGGAGTACCGCGCCGTTCGTTCGCAGCAATCGTTTTTGGAACTCTGCGCCAATCCCAAGTTGTGCAGCGAAGTGATGTGCACCGCGGTCGAAAAGCTCGATGTCGACGCGGCAATCATCTTTTCGGACTTGTTGCCGATTTTGGTCCCGATGGGATTCGATTTGGAGTTCGTCAAAGGCGACGGCCCAGTCATCCACAATCCGGTTCGTTCGGCGGCGGATGTGGACCGGGTCAAAGGCCTCGACAACCCGCAGGACCTCGGCTTCGTCTATGAGACGGTCAAGCAAACGCGAGCGGACCTGCCCGAAGGCATCCCGTTGATCGGATTCGCGGGGGCTCCGTTCACTCTGGCCAGTTATGCCATTGAAGGTGGGGGCAGCCGGCAATACAGCAGCACGAAAGCTTTGATGCGTGCTGCCGATGGTGGCTGGGCCGCACTGATGGATCGTTTGACCGACGCGATCATCGTTTATCTGAATGAGCAGGTTGCCGCCGGAGCCCAGTGTGTGCAATTGTTCGACAGTTGGGCGGGTTGTTTGTCACCAGCCGACTACCGCGAATTTGTGTTGCCATGGATGAAACGCATTTTGGAAGGCGTGACTCCCGGCGTGCCCTTGATCAACTTTGCAACCGGCAATCCGGAGTTGTTGCCCTTGCTGCGTGGCGATCGTCGCACCGTGGTGGGAGTCGATTGGCGAATCGAACTGGATGTGGCTTGGAAACGTGTTGGGCATGACATCTCCGTCCAAGGCAACTTGGACCCGTCGGTGTTGCTGACCGATGCCAAGACCATTCGCGCGGCAGTGCAAGATGTTTTGAACAAGGCCGGCGGTCGACCCGGACACATCTTCAATCTCGGCCATGGCGTGTTGCAGCAAACGCCGGTTGAGAATGCCATTGAGTTGGTCAAGGCCGTGAAAGAACTCTCGGTGCGAGATGATTTCTCAGCCGAAGATGGTGGAACGGATTCGTGAGCGAACCGTCTCGTGTCGTTTGCCCGTTGTGTCCACTGCACTGCGACGATGTCGTGGTGAATGCGGACGGATCGGTTCAAGCAAACGGGTGCGAGATCGCCGAGTCGGCAGGTTCGTTGATGAACCAAATGGCTCGCGCAGACGAGGCGACGTTGGCCCCGATTGCTGCCTGTGAGCAACCCATTCGCGTGATCACTTCGGGCGTGGATTTGGTCGCGGCTCGGCAATTGGTCCAGTGGCAATCCGACGGTGCGATCGCAGTCGAAATCGAATCAGATCCCTCGGTCCAGGCCATCGGGACGGTCACACGTCGTGATGGAATCGTTGCAGCAACGCTGTCCGAGGTCGTCGCGCATGCCGACTTGGTTTGGTTGATCGGCGAAGTCAATCCGGCTTGGCCTCGTTTGGAAGAGAAGCTGCGTTTGGAGTCCGTTGGTTCCGGTGCATCGGTTGGCAAACGCCATGGGAAGCGTTGGGAACGATGGACGGCCGATTTCGCGGGGCGGATGCATCACGCAATCGAGCACCCGGAGGCGACCGAAGAAGGTTCGGAGTTCCAGACTCGGTCTTCGCATTTTCGCGACAGTCAGTACGCGGCGATCGTGATCGGTCCCGGAGCGTTTGACGCGGACGAAGCGGAGATGACCGCCGCGATGGTGGCGCGAATCATCCGCCGCCGCAACGAGTTGGCTCGCTGTGTTTGCGTGACCTTGGATCCCGCTGCGACGCTGCGAAGCGTTCATGCCTGGCGGACGAATGAATCACTTGCGCCGATGATGTCTGGTTCAGAAATCGATTCCACTTCTGTGATTCGGTTGGTGGGGATTGGGCATCGAAGGTCCGGCGATCGACCGGTCGATCTTCAGATTGGTGGGCATGACCCAGGGGAGGAGCAGGCCAAAGCGTTCTTGCCCGCGAGTCCCTGGACAACTTCCATGGTCATCCGAGGCGACGGATCCGTGACCCTGCCACTTCAAGTGCCAGACGCTCTGTCAGTCGAGTCCCCCACCGCCATCGAGCAGCTCCAAAAGGTGCTTCGAGAGACCGGTCAGGCAATTTGCTAGGTTGACGTTGTGGCTTCGAGTCAAAGTCGTGTCAGCGATTGGGAGCTCAGCGAACGTTCGAGTTTCGTTGGTCGAGGCTCACGCAAAATCCACAATTCTGGCAAATGCAATGGAGAGGGAGTCGTGTTCAAGCAAGAAGGCTACGACCTGATGGGGGCCGCATTCGAGGTCTACAACGAGCTTGGCTATGGAATGGCAGAGGAAATCTATCAGTCCGCTTTGGAGGTGGAACTCGGATTGAGGGGGATCTCATTCGTTGCCCAAGCTGAACTAAGCGTGTATTTCAAGGGGCATCTTTTGACTCCGAAGTACCGACCAGACTTGCTGGTTTTCGGAGGAATCGTGGTGGAGTTGAAGGCTTTGAAAGAACTTTGCTCTGAACATGAAGCTCAGTTGTTCAACTACATGCGAATCGCGCGGATGCGAGTTGGTTACCTCATCAACTTTGGAAAGAAAGGTGACTTGGAATGGAAGCGATTCGTGATCGATGATTTGCATTCCCAACGAAGTCATTGAGGTGGTGGACGCCGGGGGGGAACACTAATCTTCTCTCATCGCACACTAATGGTTGTGAATTGGGTCGGATTGCCTCGGAGATGAGTGTGCGATTAGCGTCGATTAGTGTTCTTTGAATTCATCCGGCAGGCTATCTGAAGCGTGTGCAAGAGGTGTGATCGCTTGGAGGGGCTGCCGCTGTTTGGTGCTTCATGAGTGCTGCTCGTGCGACACCTCATGAGGTGAAATGGCGGAAGGGAGGGGAACACTAAACTTCACTCATCGCACACTAATCGTTGGGGACTGGGCGTGGTTGCCCCAGAGATTAGTGTGCGATTAGCGTCGATTAGTGTTCTTTGAATTCATCCGGCAGGCTATCTGAAGCGTGTGCAAGAGGTGTGGTCGCTTGGAGGGGCTGCCGCTGTTTGGTGCTTCACGAGTGCTGCTCGTGGGACACCTCATGAGGTGAAATGGCGGAAGGCAGGGGGAACACTAATCTTCACTCATCGCACACTAATGGTTGGGGACTGGGCGTGGTTGTCTCGGAGATGAGTGTGCGATTAGCGCCGATTAGTGTTCTAGAAACAGTCGTCGACGGTAGATTCAAGACCGGCGTTGTCATTCGCTTTCGGATCGCTGTTTGAGGTCGTTTAGCATGGCGTGCCAGAAGGCTTTGGGGTCTTCGGTTGATTGTTGGTACATCGACAGTTTGGGCAATGAGTTGACCAGACGCTCCAGTCGATCGTGGGCCTGTGCGGGCTGTTCGACGTGAGTGGTGTAGACGGATGCCAGTCCTTCCTGGAGACGTTGCTGAAGATAGGTCAGCGGGTGAAGCCATTCCGCGTTCTGGCTCGCTTGGTATTGGCGATCCATTTCTTGGAAGCTGCGGTCGAGATGGAAGGCGATCAGCGAAGGAGCTTTCGGATCGATCGCTGTCAAGGCTTGGACCACGTCGTTGAGGGACGAATCGTCCATCGAGTACCAATTGAAACGCGGGTGTGCGAGCGTTTCCGCTGCGAACTCGATCGGGAACTGAACACGCCCTTCCCTTCGCATCTCGATGGCGGCGAGATAGAGCTCGGTGGGCAAAATCCAATCAGGTGGATTGGGGGTGGTGTTGGCCTGGGGGCCACCGCCGAAACCGCCCATTGAAAACCCGTAAACCGCGTTGGGATCGGCGTAGTCCCATTTGGTTTGCCCTGTCTCGGGATCGACCTCTCTTTGTTCGTACTTGGCAACCGCCTCATCGACCTGCTCTTCGACGTAGTCAGCGATCCATGCTGGAGGGGATATCTGTGGGCCCGATTCCTGGACGATTCGAACAGCAATTGCCCAGGCCGTTTCACGAGCGATATTAGCTTCCTCTGATGGGCTTCGCGGGTGAGGGGTGGATGTGGCTGTTGCTTCCTTGACAACTGATTTCAGGCCAGCGGATGCCGATCCAATCTCCTGAAGGAGAGTTTCGATGTAGGTTCTTCCTTCCGATTTCTTGCTTTTCGATGCGAAGAAAACTTCAGCCGACGACGCTCTGTGGGGGGAACCAGTGTTGTGGTTCAGATTCATCACAAAGTTTCTGAGTTGTAGGATGCTCGCGATCCTAGCCTTCTGATTGCCATGGGCTAGCTTCAGGCCGATCGTTTGCACTCCGGGAATCGGGAAATAGTGCTTGTACGACTCCTGGAGATGTCCCATGAATTGCCGGTCAATTGGAGGGGAGCTACTGAAGCCGCCACCCATGAATCCGCCGTGTTCAACCGGAGGGGCGACGTGCCACGTTCCGTATTCATCGGTTAGATCGAGTGTTGCTTTTGCCGCTTCAGCACGTCTTGATGTGCCACGAGAAAGTCGTTCCACGGCTCGCATGGCTCGACCGATAGCTCCTATTTCTTTTTCGCTTGCAAGTGTTTCAAGCCATGCGTCGAGATTCTTTCCTTCGTAAACGATGTCGCGGTTTGTATTTGCAAAGTCCAATTTAGAATCCTCGCGGGATCTCTTTTGAAGCGTCGCCGTGGGGAGTGGGCTCTCGTTCTCCTCCACCGCAACCTTGGTGTCGTTCCCGTCTGTGGTCACCGTCACCAGACCCTTGTCGGTTTTGATTTGAATCACGACCGTTGCGAGCAAGACGGCTGCCGCGAACCATCCCAGCGGACCCATCCATGCGGTCCAGGTGTGTTTGCCGTCGCCTGGTGGCGGTGAAGCGGGATTTGTCGCCAGTGGGAGCAATGGTGTGATCGGTGCATCGGATGCAGGTGTCGATTCCGCTCGCTTGAGCAAGGCTTTTAAGTTGGCGTCGCCGGACCAGGTCGCCAGTCGCTCGGCAACGATTGACCCGCTGGGACGTTGGTCGGGTTGCCGGTGCATCATTTGACCGACGAACGATCCCAATTCTGTTTCGACCGACGGTTCCAAACTGCTCAGCGGAGGCGGAGTCGATCGATTGGACTCGCTCGTGATCGCCAACACTCGTGCTGCCAGGCCGCCTTCGTTTGCGTGCGGCCAACGGCCTGAGATCAGACGGTAGAGGGTCGCACCAAGAGAATAGATGTCCGACGCCGGTTGGACTTTTCGGCTGTCGAGCAACTGTTCGGGCGACATCGCGGGCAAGGTGCCCATCAGGTGTCCCACCGTTGTGAGTCGGTCGTCCGTTGCTAGCGGATCGTCGCCCGCCAGGACCAAACCCAGGTCCAATAGTTTGACAGTTCCGTCTCGCGTGAGCATCAAATTCGATGGTTTCACATCGCGGTGGATCAAACCCGTTTCATGCACATGCGTCAGTGCCACGGCGGACTGGCGAGCGATCTCGCAGGCGTCGGCGACCGGCAGCGATCCTAACCGATGAGCGATCTTGCCGACGTCCATGCCGTCCAAGTATTCCATCACCAAGTAGTGCCAACCGGAATGAGTTCCCGCATCGGTGGCACGGACGATTCCTGGATGTTCGAGAGACGCGACGGTTGTCATTTCTCGATCGAAACGATCCAGCCATCCTGGTTCCATGACTCGGTGAGGCGGCAGCAACTTGATCGCACATTGTCGTTTCAGTCGGTTGTGGCGAGCCAAGCAGACCATGCCCATTCCGCCCTGCCCGAGTTGCCCGAGGATCTCGTACGGACCGATTTGGTCGATGGGCAGGTCGGCGGCAGTATTGGGAACCGGGACGTTTGCGGTCATCAATTGAGCGACCGCGAATTGGCAGGCCGATTCGGCCAGGACAGAGTCTTCCTCTGAGTCCGCTTTGGCAATTGGAGACAACGCGTCCCACTTTTCCGGGATGCGCGACTGACATTGCTCGCACTCATCGACGTGCTTGGATGCCGAGTCGAACTCCTCACTGGACAGTTGTCCGTCGAGCAAACGGTTCAATTCTTCGACACTCAGACAATCGGTGCTGGTGGCAATCATGACGGGCTTTCGGTGCGAGGGATCGATTGGTTGACCACACAACGCTTGGATGGGGCGGCGATTGGACACCTCAGCGATGAAAATCTTCCAATTCTTTTCGCAGTCGTTGCAGCACCCGGGCGCGAGCCTTGTAGACCGTCCATCGACTGACGTTCAGTTCGCTTGCTACCGTCGCGGGATCGCAGCCTTCGACGGCGGTCCGCCAGAACATCTGCCAGGTCTTGGGATCGGTTGATTGCCTCAGGACTTGCAGCATGCGGTTCTGAATCGACTGCACATCGTCGGCCAGTTCGCTGGGCGGATCAGAGCTTTCTCGCTCGGCCCACTGCAACGCTTCGCCATCGAGCACGAGCGGAGACCGTTGGTCGGCACGTTGGCGATCGCGAAGTTTGTTGCGAGCGATCGTCCACAGCCATCCGCGAAAAGTGGCGCCCGTTTGGTCCAGGTTGAACCGTGGGAGAGCCTTGGCGACCGCGAGAAACGTTTCTTGCATCACGTCCGCCGCATCGGCCGACTGAGCTCCGCATCGGCGGATCCATCGGTAGACGATCGGTCCGTAGACCTGGACCAACATCTGCCAGCCCTCATCGTCGCCGTGCCGGGCTCGTTCGAGCAAGGAGGGATGAGTCGATGGTTCCTCGACGGTGCCGCGGTTCATGAGCTGGCCTGATCAGTGGACGAACGAGTTTGCGAGAGCCGAACCGGCATCCCGCAAGCGTTTCTTCCAAGATAGCAGCCTGGTTACTCGGCAAGGCGTGGAGGCCTTCTCACCCTCCGCATCCACCACAGCCTCCGCACCCGCCTCCACAGCCCGCATCGCCCCCGCCTCCGCTGAAGTCGAAACTGCTGCCTCCGTCTCCGCTGCTCCAATCGATCCATCCCGTTGAGCTGGACGCGTTTTGGGCAGCCTGGAGCTCTTCCCCGTACAACATGTCGTTGGCAAAAAGTTCCGAGGGATCGGTGAGCACGTAGGCGGCCACTGCGGGACCCCAGCATGCCAGGCAGGGCAACTCATCCACGTCGCCTCCGTCGCTTTGGTGAGCTGACTTCAACCCCGTTTCGGGATAGCTTCGCTGCGATCGTTCTTGGACCGATTTGCCCAAGGAAGTCAAACGCTCACGACCCGCCATGTGAAACGCGACTGCGAACCCGACGGTCGCGATGACCATCTCCAAAACGAGAAAGCCAATTGGGCGATCGTTTTGGATTCCCTGCATGCACCTGAGTCCACCCACGGCCAGCAAGATGCCCGCCAGCCCCAACGCACCCACATGAAAACGCTTGCGTTGTTCGGGCGATCTCAGCAACCCCGATTCACGCATTTGTGATTCTGCATTGGTCGCGGTGGAATGGATCGCCACCAGCAATCGTTGGAAGGATTGCGGAGCGTTGCTGGAAGCCAGGTAGTCGGTGGTCGCCTTCATCGCACCGGCGGCGACCGGATCATCATCGTGTTGGGCTTGCAGTGCCCCGCGGTCAAGGATCGTGAATCCATGTTGATCGCAACGGACGATGCCGCGCTTTTGTAGCGCCACCAGAGTTGTTTGCAGCAAACGTTTTTTGCCTCCTGCCAGGATCGACAGTTGCCCCCAGCCAACTTTGGTAAGAGCGGAAGGATTGGATGACCAGCCGTTGCTGATGTGAAACCAAACCAACAGGTAGACAAAGCCGACGACGATTGCCGCTCCGTACAACGCAAGGAAGGTGGGACCATCCAGATTGAATGGGAACAACGCCGCGAAAGGTGTCGCAGCCAATCCCGCGATTGCGAGGTGCGATCCTTGCAATGACTTGCCAGTCAAGTTCGGCTTGGGAATCAGCCAGAACTTGCGTCGGTCAATGCGAAGTGACGCGATCGATTGAGCGAAGCGTTCTTCCGTCGGCGGCCAAATCTCCACCGGGGCTTTGCCAAATGCCCGCTCATAAGATGCAAGCGTTTGTTCGTATTGGTCTTGGTAGCGGACACGTTCTTGGGAGCCACCTTTGGTCGGGCCGTGATGAAGCGGTGATGGCAGGACTTCTTGGCACAAGTCCACCCAATAGTTCTCGGTGTAGACCAAGTGTTGATGCCAAACTTGATCGACCGCGTCCGATGGGGTCACACAGTGACCCGCGGTGGCTGCCAAATACAGAAACCTTCGGTACTCGTCGATGCAGTGACGGGCGTGTTGGATGCTCCAATCGTTTTCTCGGGCCAATCGTTGCGAAAACGAGAGACCCCGAGTGGGCGGATCGGCGGTCCAATCCGCTGATTCGCCTCCAATCGGAAAATGAAGAAGTTTCTGCCACAACGCGTCATTCGTGACGTTTTCATGCATTGTTTTCATCATTGAGTTCCTCCAACACAGAAGGGCACGTACCCAACCCAAACGAGGCGCTCGCGAAACGGATTTTGCAGATGCGGAATGCACGGTGAATGTCCGCCGATTCGGAAATCACCGGCGAAACATCGCGTGAAAACAACGGACGTAGTGGACGAGGCAACGAGTCCCAAGCGGAGGGACGCGTTGCCTCGTCCACTACAAAACGGGCACTTCTTCCTTACGCGATGCTAAGATGTTCCCCGATGGATTGCGATTGAAAGGTGTTTTTGGTGCCGGTCGCAAGTTGCCCCCGCCGAATCGAGGAAGTCCCATGTTTGCCTGGAAAGATCCATTCTTTCGCCGATTGTTCGTCGCTTGGTTGCTTTGTTCGCTCATGACAGTGACAGCGTCGGCACAGTCGCCAAGCGGGAAATTATCCGTTGAACAGGACTCAACCGCCACGGTTGCGCTGACCTCTGACATGGCAGGTCAGTGGGCGAATTTGGTGCTGCATGGCGTCGACACGGAGTTTCCAAACAAGCTGTCGCTGGTCTATTCCAACCCCGATCAAATCGGCACGCCCAAAGAACACTTTCCAGCGTTCTACGGATGCTTTGATTGGCACAGCAGTGTGCACGGTCACTGGGTGTTGGTGCGTTTGCTGAAGCAATCTCCCGAGATGCCCGCGGCCACCAAAATTCGCGAAACGTTGGCTCGGCATTTGACGGCTGAGAACTTGAAACGCGAAGCGGAGTTCTTTGCTCGCGAGGAGAACAAGTCCTTTGAACGCATGTATGGCTGGGCTTGGTTTCTGCGTTTGGCGATGGAGTTGGATTCGTTCGACGATGACGATGCCGTCCAGTGGCGCGGGGCACTTGAACCGCTTGAGGAATTGTTGGTTGAAAGGATCACCGCTTACCTGCCGCTGTTGACGTTCCCGATTCGAACGGGCCAGCATCCCGACACGGGGTTTGCGCTGGGCCAGGTGCTGGACTACGCGAGGTCTCGTGACCTGGATGAGTTGGAACAATTGGTGATCGCGCGGGCTCGCGATTTCTATTGGACCGACATCGATTACCCGGTTCAGTACGAACCGTCCGGTCATGACTTCTTCTCGTCGGCGTGGAACGAGGCGGACTTGATGCGGCGAGTGCTAACGCCGGAGGAGTTTTCAGACTGGCTGAACACGTTTGTTCCAAAACTAAAGCAGCAACTCACCGATGGGACGATCTCGCCGGTCAGCGTCAGCGATGTCACCGACGGCAAACTGGTTCACCTCGCCGGGTTGAATCTCAATCGTGCCTGGTGTCTGCAAGCGGTTGCGAATCATTTGCCGGAGCAGCATCCTCTGGTGAATGCCATTCGAACCAACGCGAGAGAACATTTGGTCGCGGGATTGGCCTACATCAACAGCGGTCACTACGAAGGCGATCATTGGTTGGCCACGTTTGGGTTGTATGCGATCAGTGGAGTTGGTCAGTGATCAGCCGTTGCGACATCTTCCTTTTGACCGCACCAACACAAGCGTGAACCGATGAAATCGATCTCCAAGTCCAATCGCCGCTGGTGGCGGCCGCTGGTTTCAATCGGCTGCGGTTTGCTGTGCTCGATGTTCTTTCTGGCGGCGATGATTTGGGGAGGCCAGACGGCATTCGAATTCTCTCGAATGGTCAGTGACGCGGTGATGCTGCGGGAGGGCGGACCGCGGTTAGGGGCACGGGAGCTGTCAGGCGACGTGGTGTTGGTGTCCTACGGTGAATCCAGTGCGACGCGGTTGGGGAAGAAGCCCGACCTGGAGACCGATCGGAAGCTTTACCAGACCCTGATGGACGCCGATGCGAAGGTGGTGGCGGATCTGCGGAACCTCGTCTGCACCGATCCGGCCGATTTCGAAGCGAACGTGCGGCCGACATTGGATTTGATTCAAGAGGTGGCACCCGATGGCAATCTGGCTCGGGATGTGTTTTTGACGCTGGATGTCGACTACGAAGTTGTGGGGAGTTACCACGATTGCATCGTGCACCATGGGATGAGTTTCAAATCACCGACGATGGCCAATCGCCATTCGCGGATCTTTCCCATCGCGATGCACGATTACTTTGCACTGCGTGAGACGACCCCATTTTGGGCTGTGCAGCGGTTGACCGGCCAGCCAAACGGTGGCGAAGCGGGGTTTTACCAACGGCTTGATCAGGCGGGGTTGGTTCAGCACTGGTTGGACGTTTTTCCCGAGATGGGCGATCTGCTGCAACTTTCCGGCGGAGAGGAAGCGATCACCCCCAATCCAACTTCAGCGGACTATCAGGTTGGTGACCAGGAGGTCAGCTGGATCAGTTTCGGGAGCGAGTTTCCGACCGTGTCTCCAGCCGGTGTTTGGGTCGACTATGGGTTCAATCCAGGCGAACTGACCCGTCTGGAATATGGCGATTTGGTCGAGGGTGATTTCGATCCCGAATTGGTTCGTGGCAAGGCGGTGTTGATCGATTTGGAACTGTCGTTTGTCCCCGCCTCGGATCGATATGACATTCCCATTCGCGACCGGCAAGCGGACGCGTTGGATGTCACGGGGGTTGCGATGGAAACGTTGCTGAACGGTGTCACCATGCATTTGACGGCGTGGTACGTGACACCGTCGCTGCTGATTGGATTCAGCGTTTTGGGTTGCGTGATCGCGGCCCGTTTTCGGGCTCGTTGGGCGTTGCTGTGGGTGGCGTTGTTGTTGCTGGGGTACCTCGTGATCTCCACGGTTGCGTTCCGTGATGGATGGTTCCTCGACATGGCCTTCACGCCCGTTTCGATTTTGGTGGCGGGAGTGCTGGGCGTTGGCATTCGATACTTCGAAGAAATTCGTTGGCGTCAGCGAATCACGGATTTGTTTGGTCGCTATGTGCCGCGGGCGGTGGTCAATCAATTGGTCCAACAGTCCGAGTTGCAGTCGATCGTTGTCGGAGGTGTGACTCGCGAAGTAACCGTCATGTTTGCCGACATTCGGGGCTTCACGCAGTTTTCTGAACGCCTGCAACCGGAAGACGTTTTGGAAAAACTCAATGAGTTGCTGGAGGTGATGGTCCGGTGCACCTTTGAGGAGGAGGGCACGGTCGACAAGTTCATTGGGGATGCGATCTTGGTGTTGTTCAACGCGCCACTGGATCAAGCCGATCACGCAGAGCGGGCGTCGCGAGTTGCGTGGCGGATTCAAGAAGCGTTGCGATCGCACGAGAGTGGTTTGTCGATTGGGATCGGGATCCACACCGGGCAGGCCGTCGTCGGCAACGTCGGCACGCCACAGCGAATGGAGTACACCGCGATTGGGAACACCGTGAACGTCGCGTCGCGATTGTGCGATCGAGCCGCGGCGGGCGAAATCGTGGTGTCGGGTGAAGTGGCCCGTCAGCTCAGCGGTTCGTTTGAGCTGGAAGCCAACGAGCCCATGCAGGTCAAAGGCATCGCGGAGTCACTGGCGACCTCGAGACTGGTCGGTTTCGAAAACGCCGCTAGTGCATGAGGGAACGATAGCCGCAGGCAAACAGCAGCAGCCCAGCGATGGCCAGGTCCATTCGCGAAATTTGGTGGCTGGTTCCTTTGAAACGCAACCAGTCGAGCAAACGACCGGTCGGGCAACCCAGTCGGCAGTAGGCCATCGGAACGAAGCAGGCGATCGCGAGCGTGCTGATCGTCCAGGCGATCGCGGACCACGATGCCAAGTGCCAAAGGTAGCCGTGAAACGGTTCGACAAAGGAGACATCGGTGGCGGGACGAATGAGCAAAGCGAGGTAGACCAACAGCAGAGTCACCGCGGGCAAGAATCCCAACGGCAGGGAAAGCCACGATGGGAGGTTCCACTTCAAACGTGAATCGCGGCTTGGCCGGATCAACTGTTGGGCAGCTCCGTGAGGGCAGAGGTGGTTGCAGTAAGGGTTGCCCCGCCGCGTCGGCGGGATGACCACGGAGACGATCGCCAGTGCGACCAAACCCAAGGCGAGTTGCCAGGTGACTCCGGAGGTGGCCCAACCGGCCAGCAACGCGAGCGACAGAAGGTTGCCAGCGTACAGACCGATGACCAACCAGACGGCGAAAAGCCAAAAGCGACGCAGCCAGGTTTTCCGCATCACTCCGAAACGAATCAGCAGCGGCAACAGGACCAACGCGACGAGCGTGGCGATGTCAGCGTCGGACAGACGAGTCGTTTGGATGGATTCTTGGAACGCATGCAGTCGCTTTTGAAAAGGTGTTTGCCCGAGCGTTTTCCATTCCTCATCTGCCAGCAATTCGGCCGCGAATCTTGGCAGCGTGTAAGCGATGGCCATGCTGGTCATGGTGGCTCCGGAGACGCCTTCGACCTCTTCGGCGGGAGGATCAAACGCCGCGAGTTCTTCCAGCGTCAGGCCTTCAAACCGTTTCCAAAACGAACGCTCCTGGCGGACGTAATCGACGTAGGGTTCGTTGTCGAAGGAGTGCCGGATCTTGGGCCGCAAGAGCCGATGTTCCAGATCCAATCCGATCAGAACGCTGGTCGGACCTTGGTAACCGATCTCGTCATCGACCAACGCACCGGTTCGAATCAGGTATCCAAGCGTCGTTCCGTTTTCGTCCTGCACCACCGCCATGCGACCGCCCTGGATTTGGGAGGCGGCGGGAAAGAAACTTTGGGCTTCGGCCAGTGTCAGAGGTTCTGGGAAGATGAGCGATCCAGGGGCGGTTCCAAGACGCTTGAGGATGCCACCCGCCATCGCCAGACTGGTCAGCGTTGCTCCGCTGACGCCATCGATCTTGGGGACGCTTCCGTCTTTCAGTGTTCCGCCCCAGGTCAACCCGCTGAATTGTTGGAAGAACTCGGGGGAGTTTTTGACAGCGTCGATGTGCTCATCGGTGTCATGGCTCTGCAGGACCGAGACCGAACGCACGACGTTCTGCTGATCGAACAACAGCAGAGCCTCGGTTGGCCCGCGATAACCGACGAACGCATTGGCTTCGGGCAAGGTTCTGGCCACGGAACCAAGCGGGATTCGATCGGCATCCGAGATCGCCCACCGACCGCTTTCGTCCGGCGTGTCGGCGATGGCATGAGCAGCGGGTTCCAAACGCTGGATTTGTTCCAGCGATGGTTGAGACGCCACATCGATCCGTTGATGCGGCGACGGTAGACAGCCCAGCAATCCGATCAGCATTCCGATCCGGATTGCATGCAGCACGCGTCCTCGCCGGGCGCTCCGCTGCCCGGGCGTGGTTGGGGCATGAGAGCCGACTGCTATCGGCAGGCTTCTCCCGGACTGTTCGAGTTTTGAGGGGGCAGCGATTTTGGTGTCCGCTAATTTTTGGCTCGAATCAACAAGTCACGTTTTCCCAAGTTGGTTTTGGGAAGTGCCGTTCGCGTGACGGACTATACGACAAAACATGTGTCTTGAACGCAGCGGGCCCCCCTCACCCGGATCTCGCTGGACGCTCGGTCCGACCTCTCCCCCAACTTCGTCGGGGGAGAGGTGACAGCTGAGGAATCGTAAACGCTGCGTCTGTCTCGAGTTGATCAGCCTCGGTTTGGCTCAAGGTCGTTTGACCCATCCGATCGCGTCGAGGTGCACCGTGCCGCCCGAGTCTTTGGCAGAGAAGTCGACGGTCACTTCGGCGCCTGCGGGCAAGAAGTACTTGCCCGCCGGAATCGCACCGCCCTGCGAGTCGCGTTGGTTGATCCGAACGGTTTTCGGTTCTTGGCCGGGTGCGGTCACGGTGATTGCCAGCTTGGTGGCACGATTCTCATGAGGAGCACTGTAAATTTGCAATTCGTACTGACCAGCTTCCTTCAACTTGGTTTGGAAGGTCGCCGTGGCGTCGGAGTTGGCCGATGCGTAGCGGTATTCCCAACCGACGTAACCCTTGAGTCCTTGCCCCTTGGTCCAGTTGCCTGTCGTTTTGGCTTGCCGGTCATCGATCACGATGCCGGGCAGTTTCTCAGGGTCCAGGCCTGACATGGGGCCAAAGGGGCCGGCTTTTTCCATCGCATCGTCCGGGATCACGATCGTCGCGGAAGGCGTGCTCCGGCGAGCCTTGCCAGGCAGTTCGAGCAATTCCAGCAGGTCGTCCAGGTGGTCTTCGTAGATGTCGCGAGGCGTGCAGTCATTCAGCGTGCAGAGCGAGGCCGCTTTGCCGACGACTTCACCCATCATGCCGCACGTCTTCATCACGCGGACGGTGCCAAGCGCTTCGTGGGTGACGCTGATGCAGCGACCGGCCATGAACAAGTTGTCGACGTTGCGGCTGTAGAAACAGCGATACGGAACCGGATAACCGTACGAGCGATCCACGCGGCGATCGTGCACCGCGATGCTGATGAAGGGGTTCTCAGGGAACTTGGTGGCGTATTCTTTTTTGGGATAGTGCAAATCGATCGACCACGTGCTGGGGACGCAGCCATCCGGGAATTCGCGTTTGCTGACGACGTCGTCCTGATTCAAGACCACGTCACCGAGCAGTCGACGACTCTCGCGAGGGCCACCAATGTAAGCCACCCAGGTCAATTGGGCGTTCGCATGATCGGTGGCACCGTCGCCATTCTTCATCGCATTGAACGCACCGTAGACGGCTCGCAGGTTCCAGTCGCGAATCGCTTCGGCGTCGCCGAGTGGATCGATGTCAAAACCGCTTTCCCAGAACCATTGGCCATGGTGGTCACGTGGGTAGGGAAAATCGTCCATGCTCAGTGGCAATGCCCAAGGCGTGGCGGGGAATTCAGGAGCCTGCTGGACTTCGTCCCAACGCCACATGTTGCTCATGCCCATGCGGCCCTTGTCGGTGATGTCCAAGTCGGCGTTGGCCCATTCGCCGATCCATCCATGGCCGGTGCAGTCGACGAAACGGTCGCCGGCAACCCGCAGGTCTTCGCCGGTTTTGGTGTTCAAGGCCAGGACGTGTTCGATCTGCTTGGTTTCGCTGTCCGCTTTCATCTTCACCGCATAGGCGTGATGGTTCAGCAGCAGATCGATGTTCGGTTCGGCTGTGACGACTTCTTCTTTTTGTTCATCACCGAATTCCTCGTAGGTGCCGGGGGACTTGGTGGCTTTGTCAGAGAACTCTTCGACGATCTCACCAATGCGAGGGAATTTGCCGCGACGGATGTTGCCCATCGCCCACACTCGCACTTCGCTGGAACCGTTGCCGCCCAACACGCCGCGGTCTTGAATCAATGCCACGCGGCATCCCATTCGGGCCGCCGAGATTGCCGACGCCATTCCAGCGTAACCACCACCCACGACGACCAAGTCGTAAGGGCCTTTGGTGACAGGTTGCTCTGGCAATCCCAGTTGGGTTCGGCGCCATGGCGACAAGACGTCGTCCACTGCGGGCGGTGTTTCGTCCAGTTCGGTGGTCAGATAGATGCAATCGCAGCGACCATCAAAACCGGTTTGATCTTTCAGCGATAGCGTGTGGTCACCCTTGTCCAGCGAGACCACGCCGCCATCCTGCCAGTCCCAGTTGGCATGTTGGGTGCCAAAGGTGGTGTCCAGTTTTTTGCCATCCACACGGAGTTCGAATTTTCCGGGGGAAGGAGCCGCGTCCCAGCGACGAACCCAGTCAATTGTGCGAACCCAGACGCGGTACTTGCCGGACTCGGGGATCGTCACGTTGGTGGTCGCATCATCGACCGGTTGACCCAGTCCATGAGCGATCAAGTACGGCGATCCCATTTGCTGGATGAATTGGGTGTCCAACTTCCATCCACCGTGGGTGTCAAAGCTCTCGGCTTCGACAAACACATCCGCCGCTTGCGCGGTTGCGGTCGCGATGGTCACGGAGGCCAACGCAGTCAACGCGATGCGAAGCCAAACGGGGGCGGATTGGCGGTTCGAATCCGATGGTCGGGAGCTCTGGTGGGAATGCATTCCAGGGATCGTTTCTCGTTGTGGGGTGGGTTTGCAAGGTGGGATGGGGAACCCAATGAGCAGGTCGGCAGGAGTCGTTTGGAATTGGGACTGATTTGGCAAGCGTTGTTGCTTGCACGTAGAACCGGGGCTAACGCCCAAACGGCTCACATCGTTGTGCCTGATCATTCCTGCTGGACCTGCTTAGGACTGAGCGGAAAATAAGTGGCATCGGCTTCTAGTGGTCTGTCACAGCTAAAAGTTAGGGTTGATCGTAGTGGACGAGGCAACGAGTCCTTGGATTTTACGCCAGTTCAGGACTCGTGGCCTCGTCCACTACCCTAAAAACAAGTCCTGACAGACCACTAGCCTGTGATTGCGCGGAACACAGGCTGGAAGCCTATGCCACACTTTCTTTTCGACACTTATTCTTCGCTCGTTGCTTATCATAGCCAAAGGTGGCTTTTTGTTCGCCCATCTCACGGGCTGACGGCAAGAAATTTCCCGTCCGAGCGAGACTCACTTCAGAACCTTGATCTTCGCGATTGGCCAGCGAATGACGGGTTCATTTTGGGATGACAGCAGTCTTAGATTTCGAATTTGAGCCAGCCCTTTTCCCTCACTGACGTCCAACCGCAATCGATAGATTTGGGTGGCGTCACCGAGAGCAATCGTGTGCGAATGCCATTGCCCATCGGATTCAATTTCGATCGGGATGTGCTGACCTTTGGGAAGCGATTGTTCGGCGCGGGTTGTGTAGAACACTTCTCCGTTGCCTTCGGCTTCGCTCAGCAGATCAAACGCCAATCGGTACGGGCCCGGTGGCAGGTTCTCCGGCAGATGATCGATCGCGATTCCTGGATCGTCCCCGGTGAACGTCAGGTGCAACTCCGATTCGCGACGTTGAAGTTGCGTGTTCTTGCGGGCTCGGATGGGATCGCTTGCTTTTTTGGGAGTGTTGGCTTTTGACTTGGGTGTCTTCTTCCGGCCGACGCTGCCTCGGACGTTGTTCATCGGGTCGACTGAGAAGTCCGTCCACTCCGGGTGAGTGGCTGTCATCGAAATCGGCTCCTCGGATTCAGTCCCGAATTTGGGGTCGAAGGTTTGGGTGTGCAGCACCTCCTTCGCCATTTCGTTCCATTTGAGTGCCATGCGAGTCAGGCGATCGCGGTGCTGGGGAGCGAGGTTGTGCTGCTCGATTCGATCGGACGCGATGTTGTAAAGCTCCCAAGGGTTCTGCCGGAAGCTCACGATCTTCCAGTCGCCATCGCGAAGGCCGCGATCGGATGAAAACAGCAAGTGAATGGGGTGCTCACGTTCGATGGTTTCGCCTTCGAAGATCGGCAACAGCGATTGGCCCGAAACCGGTCGTAAATCACGATCGGCGAACTCGCTTGGGATCTTGCTGCCGGCCGCATCGGCGATGGTCGGCAGAATGTCGATCAAGTGAGCCGGGCTGCGCTCGATGCTGCCAGCCTTGGTTTTCAGACCCGCTGGCCAATGAACGATGGCCGGTGTGCTGATCCCGCCTTCGGTTTGATTTTGTTTGTACAACCGGAACGGTGAGTTGCGAGCCCATGCCCATCCGGTGGAATCGCTCCAAGAGACATCGCCGCTGGTGGGTTCGGCTTCGATCTTCTGGCTGACTCGATCGTATGGGCAAGCACCGTTGTCGGAGACGAACCAGATCAACGTGTTGTCAAGTTCGCCGGTCTCATCAAGGTGTTCGATCAACCGGCCGACTTCTTGATCCACGCGATCGATCATGCCAGCCAAGGCCGTCATGCGTTTGTTTTCAAACTCCTGGCGTTTCTCTGTCAACGTCTCCCAAGCCGGGATGTGCGTGGGTCGCTCGCTAGGTTGTGGTGTCTTTGGCAACAGGCCCAGTTCGTGTTGGCGCTGGACACGTTGCTCACGGATTTTGTCCCAGCCCTCGTCGTAGCGGCCTTTGTACTTGGCGTAGTCTTCCGGCAAGGCTTGCAGTGGTGCGTGCGGCGCATTGAAGGCGAGGTAGAGGAACCACGGATCGGTGGTCTGTTCGGCTTCGTTCAGGAACAGCATCGCATAATCGACATCCGCGACGGTGGTGTAGAAGTCCTTGTCTGGAACGATCCACGGTTCGCCGTTCAAACGGAATGTGTTGTCGCCGCGAAAGTAGTTGCAGGCGCCGCTGAGGTGACCGAAGTAGCGTTGGAATCCGAAGTCGGTGGGCTGTTTGTCGAGGTGCCATTTGCCGGACATGGCGGTGAAGTAGCCATCGGCTTGCAACACTTCAGCGGTGGTGACGGCATGGGACAGCGAGGTGTCTCCTGCCGCGATGCAGTATTGTCCGGTCAGCAACGACACGCGTGAGGAATGACATTTGGCGGTGTTGTAGAACTGCGAAAAACGCAATCCGTTGGCTGCCAATGCATCCAAGTTGGGTGTTTCGATCTCGCTGCCGTAGCACCCCAGATCGGAATACCCGAGGTCATCGACCATGATCAACAAAACATTGGGACGCGGAGGTTGAGTGTCCTCGTTCTCAGCACCGTGGGCGAAATTCGCGACGCTGAAACAGAGCGTCAAGAGTGCGGTGCAGGAGATTCGCGTAGCGTTCATTGCGTGTTTTCCTAGGTCGTCGTTCATTGCCTTGGTCGGCATGTTAATCTGAAAAGGATCGTGGCAACCCTGCCGAACTCACTTGATGACCAAAGATTAGAACCGAAATATGAACCTCGCGAGGCTGGTCCCATCTCAAACGTCGTCTCGATTCCTCCGGTCTTTCCCGCGTTGGGCTGGGGTGTTTTGCTGGATCGTCGTGAGTTGCCAAATCGTCTCAGGGGACGACTCGAACAAAGCCGGTTCGTCCGTCAGCAGCGAGGCACTCCGACCCAACATCATTTATGTGATGGCCGATGACCTTGGATACGGCGACCTGGGGTGCTACGGCCAAACTCGGATTCAGACGCCGCATCTGGATCAAATGGCGGCGGATGGAATTCGATTCACCGATCACTACGCCGGACACACCGTGTGTCGCCCTTCACGCTTGACGCTGTGGACGGGCAAGCATGTTGGCAGCACCGGGCTGATTGGCAATGCGGCTCGCAACCTGACGGGTGAGCAACCGACCGTGGCCTCGTTGTTGAAACAAGCTGGGTACGCGACGGGCGGGGTTGGCAAGTGGGCACTCGGGAATGTGAATGTTCCCGAAGAGATCGAGAACCCGGGCCATCCGCTCGCCAATGGATTCGACGCTTGGACGGGCTACATGAACCAATCCAATGCCCACAATTACTACCCGCCGTTCCTGTGGAAAAACTACAAGCAGAGTTTCTATCCCGGCAACTTGATCAGCACCGACCCGATCGCTCGCGGTCGCGTTGCGGTCAAACGAGAAACGTACTCGCACGATGTGATGACCGACGCTGCGTTTGATTTCATTCGCGAGCATCAGTCCGACCCTTTCCTATTGCATGTTCACTGGACGATCCCGCATGCCAACAACGAAGGCGGTCGATTGAACGGCGACGGGATGGAGGTGCCGGACCATGGCATCTACGCCGATCGTGATTGGCCCAATCCAGAAAAGGGATTCGCGGCCATGATCACTCGGATGGATCGAGACATGGGCCGCATGATGGACCTGCTCGAGGAGCTGAACCTGTCAGAAAAGACGTTGGTGATTTTCACGTCCGACAACGGGCCGCATCACGAAGGTGGCCACAGCGATTTGTTTTTCAACAGCAGCGGTCCGCTTCAAGGCAGCAAGCGTTCGATGCATGAAGGAGGGATCCGAGTCCCCTTCATCGCGAAATGGCAGGGCGCGATTGAGGCGGGAAGCATCAGCGATCATCCCTCTGCCTTCTGGGATTTTTTGCCCACTGCGTGTGAGCTCGCTGGTGTGGACCCGCCTGCGGAAACCGATGGGATTTCGTACTTGCCGGCATTGCTGAATCAACCTGAGAAGCAAACCAAGCACCGCTATCTGTACTGGGCCAGCAGCGAAGGGCCGACGTCGGTCGGGATCCGCTCCGGCCGCTGGAAAGCGGTGAATTACCCTGGCAAGACCAAGCAACGACGCAGCGGGAACGGCAAGCCGATGGTTCGGGAAGACGGCTGGAAGTTATTTGATCTGACCACGGATCCCGGGGAACAGCGGGATGTGGCGAAGGAGCATCCGGAGGAACTCGAGCGGTTGGTCGAGATGGCTCGGGAAGATTCGCTGTTTTAGGCAGTTTGGGCATTCGCTCCGGTTGTACGTGGGAACTTTGGCTCACGCTGGGCTGTCCAGTCTTTGGTGCCGACGGCTTCTTTTGGACGTCTGTTCTTATTCCGATTTCAGTCTTTCTTCATCCCGGTAGGGATGCAAGATGGTAGCCGGGGGTTGCTGCGTAGCAGCGTACCCCCGGAAAGCGAGCCTCCCAAAAACACTCTCCATCCCGCCGTGGCCAATGGCCACGGCGGGATGGAGAGTGGCGGTGTGGGAGATTTTGCCTGGAACGTGATCCGTGGATTTTTTGCTGTGCGATCCACCGTCGCAATTAGGATGGCATTGGAAGAGTCGTGTACAGGATCGACTCTCTCCGATCCCACCTTTTTGACCCACCTTGGAAGATCGACACCATGATGAAGACATCGGCCGCCGCAATCACGTTGGCCCTCTCGTTTTCCGTCCCCACTTTCGCAGGCGATTGCTTTCTTCGGAAATCGTGCTCGCCGAGCTGCGTTCCAGTGACCGCCTGTTCCACCGAAGTGACGAGCTGTTCGTCGGTTGCCGGTGGGATGACCACGCATGACATGGGTGGAATGGACAACCCCAGCCAGCTGAACGTCGCTCTGACGACCGAACTGGTGGCTCTTCGCGAGCAGGTTGCCGAAGCCAATCAGTCGCTGGAAGAGAAAGACGCTGCGATCGCGGAAGCAAATGAGAAGGTCGCTTCATTGGAAGAGCAGATCGCTGCCTTGAAAGCCGATGTCGCAGCCCAAACTGAGCGAGCCAAGAAGGCTGAGAAACAGTCTGACGCCGCTCGGGAGTTGGCCGAGCGAGCCCAGACGATCGCTCAGCAACAACAGAAAAGGCTTCAGCAAGAAGTCGAAACGCTGAAGAAAAACATGGAAGCTCAAACGAGCAAATTGAAACAGCAGCTCACCAGCACCCAAGCGGACTTGGACAAAGCCAACCAGGCATTGGAAAAAGAACGTAAAGAACGAGAAGAAGAGCGTCGTCAGCAAGAACAAAAAGCGACGCCTGCTCCCGTGGTTCAGCCCAAAGAAGACGAAGCACCTGCTTCGGAAGGTGACCAGGAGCCAGCGGAAGACGATTCCGAAAACTGATTTCGCGGTCACGCAACAGAACTGAATTTCAAACGGCCCGCCAACTTCGATGCTCCGACAGGAGCCGAAGTGGCGGG